>DAOWNK010000235.1 GCA_030642635.1 Pirellulales bacterium | reverse complement strand
CATTGAAAAAGACCCCAAAAACGCCGTGGCCATGAACAACCTGGCCGTGCTGCTGGGACTGCGAAAGACCAAACTCGGCGAGGCGCTGAAACTGATCAACCGCGCAATGGCGATCGCCGGACCGGTAGGACCCATGCTCGACTCGCGAGCGACCGTTTACATGGCCCGGGCCGAGCCGGAAAAGGCGATCGCCGACCTCGACCGCGCCATCGCCGAGGCCGCAACACCCGTGCGGCTGTTCCACTTGGCCCAGGCACACCAACAGGCCGGACGTAAGCAGGACGCCGTCGAAGCCATGAAAAAGGCCGACTCGCTGGGCTTGAAGCCGAAACAACTCCAGCCGCTCGAACTGCCAATCTACGACAAGCTGAAGAAGCTGCTATAAAGCCGCTTTATATCGGCACCAGACCAGCCACATCACACCGAAGATCAGCAGCAACATCAACGTGGCCGGCTCGGGGACGCACAGCGTTAGGCTGTGAGTGCCCATGTTGGCATTCAACTCGTCGATGTGGTAGGGCACAAAGTTGTCACCCGATGAAAAAGCGTGGGTTCCCACCAGCGCCAGCGAGTTGTTGCAGATGGCGAACGACGGGCCGCCGGAATCGCCGCCTTCCGTTCGACACTCGTCATCACCCACACCCGGGTCGTCGTAGTCAAATTCCATTGCATGGACCGCAGTATAGGGATCGGTGGCTAAAGTGCGATATCTGATCCTATCAATGATATTGCGACCTACTCGATCGGTTTTGCCGTGGACGTATATCTCCATCCCGATGTACTCGCTATCTGATTCCAGCGCAAGGACCGGGTAGTAGGTAATGTTGTCCTCATCCGGGATGTCGCCGGCAAGCCGGCGCAGACACAGATCGTAGTGGTCATAGAAATAATGAGGAGGTGAGTAGGTCCAACTATCAACGGTATAGCTATGCGAATGGTCCCTTGTGTTATCTTCGTAAAACGTAATGCTGCTACCGTATCCTGGTGCAGCATGTCTGGCAGTCAGAAAATATTTCGGCGAAACCATCGTCGCCCAGGAGCCGCTGCTGCTGGTTTTACCCACGCCCGACCAGTCGAACGACTCGCCGATGAATTCCCTATCGCCGCCGGTGTAGAATCGGTCGTGCTTTTTGGGGTCGTAACCGCGTATTGTCGTAGCTGCGTGTACCGCCGACGTTGCCCACAACACCGTCAATACGACACACCACACTACAATTCTTTTGCCATTCACGGAGATTCCCTTTCGCAAGCGGGCCATTGCCCTAAATTGACCCGGACTTCCATTATACGTAAAATCATTACATTTGCAAGTGTTTCATTATTTGGAGCCAACGGTATGAAAGACGATCTGATCCTGGTCGGCGGGGCAGGGGGGTTTATCGGCGGGCACCTGGTTGCGGACCTGCTGTCCGGGGGGTGCCGAAACATCCGCGCGGTGGATATCAAACCGCTTGACCAGTGGCGGCAACGCTTCGATGAGGTCGAAAACATACGGTCGGACTCAGCATACTGCCGAATTGCCAAAAGGCATGCCGGAACGCCCGTGTGGTCTACAACCTGGCGGCCAACATGGGGGGGATGGGCTTTATCGAAAAAAACAGAGCACTGTGTATGCTAAGCGTGCTAATCAACACGCACATGCTTATCGCCGCACGAGACAACGGGGCAAAGCAATACTTCTATGCATCCTCGGCGTGCGTGTACAACGGCGGCTTGCAGCAATCGGCCGACGCCGTGCCGCTGAAGGAAGCAGATGCATACCCGGCCATGCCCGAGGACGGCTACGGCTGGGAAAAACTCTTCAGCGAGCGGATGTGCCGCCACTTCCGCGAGGATTTCTCGCTCGATACGCGCGTGTACCGGTTTCACAACACCTACGGCCCGCTCGGTGCATGGGAGGACGGACGCGAGAAGGCGCCGGCCGCTATCTGTCGGAAGGTAATCGAGTGTAAAGTAACCGGCAACCACCAGATCGAAATCTGGGGCAACGGCCAACAGACCCGCAGCTTCATGTACGTCGACGACTGCATCGAAGGCATCCGGCGGCTGATGGACACGGAGGTCACCGAACCGATGAACCTCGGCTCGACCGAACTGGTCACGATCAACCGGCTTGTGGACATCGTCGAAGAAGTCGCCGGAGTGAAGTTGACCAGGAAGTACAACCTAGAGGCGCCGCGAGGCGTGGTCGGACGCAACAGCGACAACTCCATGCTACAGAACCGACTCGGCTGGCAACCTGGCGTCACGCTACACGACGGGGTGGAGAAAACATACGCCTGGATATACGACCGGTATATGGCGAAGTACGGTAAATGATTTTCAAGCAAAGCCCACGGGTTGCAACCCCTTGGGCTTAATTCTGATAGCCGACAGCTACCGCTCCGGAATCTCCGCTATCCGGACGTTCCGAAACGACAACTCAGTCGTCGGGTCGTGGCCCTGGATTGCGATCGTGCCTTTCTCCAACCGCAGCCCCTTGCGCGGGTTCTTGTGCGGCCGGCGGGTATCCGTCCAGTCGCTCACCTGGTAGCTGTTTACCCAAACGGCAACGTGCCGGTCGTCGGCATGGATTGTCTTTGTAAACCAGGTGAAATCATCGGCGACGACCTTCCTCGCGTCTTGGCGTCGGAATATGCCGCCGGTGCCGCAGTCTTGCGGCCGGCTGCGATCTCCATCGAGGTATCCGTTGTGTATCTGGCTCTCGTAGCCCATCATAATATCGCCCGGTATACAGCGGAAGAATATGCCGGAGTTCAGCCCCTTGCCGCCGACGAAAACGTCGAGCTGCAAGGTGAAGTCGTTGTATTGCCCATCGGTCTCGATCTGCCCTCGGCCGTTTTTGACGTTCATCCAGCCCTCCGGCGTGACGGAGAAAACGCTTTTCATCTCCGGATAGGTTTTCCAACCGTCAAGGTTTTTACCGTTAAAAATGCTTTTCATGCCCAGCGGTTTTAGCTTGACGTTGCGGAACTGTATCTTCCCGCTGCGGTATTGCAGGCCGATGTATCCACGGCCAAGCGGCTTCGGATCGGTGTATTCCAGGATAATCTCTCCGTCCAGCTTGACGACAAAACGGCCGCCGTCGGCAGTCAACTCGAACGACTGCCAACCGGTGCTGTCGTGCCGGGTTTTGCACAACTTCCGCTGCACGATGCTCCCGGTGGGCCAATCGTTCTTTCCGGTCTCGGCGATGTTGATCTCGTAGCAGCGGCCGTTCTTGTCGTCCGGTCTCGGGCTGGTGCGAAGAAATATGCCGCTGTTGCCGCCCGGTGCGCTGCGAAAATCCACCTTCAAAACGTAGTTACCCCATTGGCTTGTCGTGTGCAGCAGACCCGGCTTGCCGCGTGTGGCGGTTAGTGTCCCATCGACGACTTTCCAATCGGCATCATGAGCGGCCCGCCAGCCAAACGTGGTCTCGCCGTCGAACAGCAGTATCCACCCCTCGGACAATTCCTCGTCGGTCAGCGTGTTGTGCTCGGCGGCTACTGCGGTGATCGGTAGTAATAGACACAGAAAAAACGCTGAGATAACCGAGACAACGGTGTTTTTGGATATAGTCATGGTTGCTCCTGGAGTGAAGGGTTGTTTTAAGTTTGGGATTGAAAATTGAAAATTGAAAATTGAAAATTGGTTTTTGAAATAGAACAATTTACAATTTTCAATTTCGGCCTATGCACCACGCTTCCATTGCACCACCTCCCGGATGATCTCGTCCAGTTCGTAGCGAGGCCGGAAGCCTATTGTCTCACGCAGCCTGGCAAGATCGGGAACTCGTCGTCGGCAGTCCTCGAAATCTGCGTCGTACGCGTCTGCATAGCTGATAAACTCGATATTAGAGGTTGAACCGGCCGCTGCAATTACCCGCTCGGCCAGTTCCACGATGCGTACCGGGGCGTCGCTGCCGATGTTGAACACCCGGCCGGCCGACGCCGGCGATTCCATCACCCCGACGATTGCACTGCATACGTCCGAGACATGGGCGAATGAGCGTTGCTGCCGGCCGTCGTCGTGAACGACCAGCGGCCGACCGGCCAGTGCGGCATCGACGAACCTCGGCAGGACCATGCCGTATGCGCCGGTCTGACGCGGCCCTACGACGTTGAACAGCCGGCCGACGACCACCGGCAACCGCCGCTGGCGCCACCAGGCCAACGCAAGGAACTCGTCAATCGCCTTCGAGGCGCCGTACGACCAGCGCGAGCAAGCGGTCGGTCCGATTACTAAATCATCGTCCTCGGCCCACTGCCGTTTGGGGTTTTTGCCGTAGACCTCGCTGCTGCTGGTGATGAATATCTTGACGTTTCGACCCTCGGCGTGCCGGCGGCCAAGCTCCTCCAGGATCAGCCCGGTAGGATAGATGTTGTTTTCGATGCTGCTGATTGGCGACCGTGCGATCAACTGCACCCCGACCGCGGCGGCCAGGTGATAAACCTCGTCAACCTCATCCAGCAACCGGTGGAGTAGTTGTTTATCTGCAACCGTGCCGCGGGTATAGTCGAACCTTGGATGGTCCATTACGGCGGCAAGGTTATCGACCGAGCCGGTCGATTCGTCGTCGATTACCGAGACCCTATCGCCGCGAGCCAGTAACATCTCGGCCAGGTGGCTGCCGATAAATCCCGCCCCGCCGGTGATAAGAGAATGTTTCATGAGGTAAATTCGTAGGCTGGGTCGAGCGTAGCGAGGCCCACCTATGGTGTAAACAACAAAATGGCTCTTCCGTTTTTAAGTGCGAAGTCCGCACTTTTCGAGGGGTTGAGCTTTAGGGTTCAGAGGCCTCGATCCTCAACAACGAATGCTTGCTAACAGCTAGCATAAATTTACAAATACCATGTCCGGTCCGGCCGTGTCAACAGGCAGGATCGAAAATTCTGCTCGCCTCGTGCCACTTACGGGGGGGGTAAACTGTTGCAGCGTAAGACTTTACGGCGAAAGCTGCCCGGCGAAAATTTTTCCGGCT
>DAOWNK010000246.1 GCA_030642635.1 Pirellulales bacterium | reverse complement strand
TTTCAACTCTCGGCCGAGACCTAAGTGGGCGTACCGCAGCGGCGGCAGGTAATTGTCCGCCCAGCGGCAGTTGTGCAGTCCGGTGATTCGTGCGACGAACTTGAACTTGCCGTCCACGCCCCGGAGGCCTGTGCTACTGGTGGTAGTGGTGCAGACGTGGTTAAAGCGGCTTCGCTCGTATGTCGGCGCCGGCAAGATACTAAGTATCGAAATCAGGCAGACCATGAATATCGCAGCGGCCAGTATCGAGAGTGGCCCAGGCTGCGAGAAGTACTCGCGTGTCCAGCGGGCAGAGTCTGCCAAGAAACCCAGTACCGGCAAGTTGGGCTGTGATTGTTGCTCGGTAGCTGAGGGATGAAAGTTGCTCAGCAACGAATGCTCTGAAAACTTGCCGGTGTAATATCGCAAGCCGGTGTGCATGTGTGCATAGCAGACATAGAACGTACAGGCAGCCTCGTCGCCGCAGACCAACTCGTCGAGCCGCGCGGCCTGCCCGACCGACAACGGACCGTCGCGCAGCAGCCCGAGCAACTCGACAAGCTCTTCGCGTTGGGCGCCTTGTATCGTCATCGGTGATTCCCCTGCGCCAAACGACGCTCGATACATTCGAACAACGCCGCGTAAATTCGGTTAAGCGATTTATAAACGGCCTTGACCGGCCGTCCGAGCGATTCCGCCACGTCCTTTGTCGTAGCATCGTCCTGGTAACGTCGATTGATCAAGTTGCGGTCGCGTGGGCTAAGTTTGGCGATACACTCGGCCAACGCCGCATGTCGTGCTTCGAGATCGCCGCCGATGACCGACGCTTTTTCCGTCACCTGTTCGATAAACTCATGGCTGAACAGGATTGGATTTCGTTTTTTCTTTTGCAGGAAGTTCAAGGTGGTGTAGTAAGCCGTTCGAGATGCCCAGGCGCCGAAATCGGTTCCCGGCTTGAATTCGTCGAATTTCCGCCACAGCACTATGCTTACCTCTTGCAGGACGTCGTCGGCATCCGCCCAGTTTGTCAGCATCGACATGACATAGGTATGGATTCGCCGCTCGTTAGCCAGCAGCAGGCGCACGAACCGTGCGGTTCTGTCATCGCCGTCCGGATTTTGTGGAAGACTTTCCGGCATATCTGGTCCGCCGCTGCAAATTCACGCTGGGCAACAATAAACATCCCTCCAACTATCTAATATGATTAGTGGCAAAAAAGTCGCCACAAAAAACTGGTGATTTTCGGGAATTTTTTCCGAAATCGCCAACAAAAGGGCAATATACGCACAATGGGTGGTTGACCAGAATCCCAAAGCCGTGCTAAAACTACCCCATGACGCTGATTACGTTACGGGTTCTGGACGGCGCCGACCGGGGGAAGGTATTCCAGAGCGTACCTACGCCGCTTACCATCGGTCGGGAAGACGGCAACCCGATCCAGCTTAACGACGAGCGAATCAGCCGGTTCCACCTGAAAATCCAGGAAGACGACGAGAAAACGGTGCTGACCGACCTGGAAAGCACCAACGGGACGAAGGTCAACGGCGAGAGCGTCCAGTTGTGGACGCTCCGGCCCGGCGACGTGATCACACTGGGACGGACCGTGCTTATTTACGGCTCGCGAGATGAGATTGCAAGGCGGCTGGCTGCGCTGCGCGGCGTGGACCTGTCCGATGGGATCACCATGGACGAGGACGAGTTGGACGAGGAGTCCAGTTCGATCTCGCTTGATTTCGAGTTGCACTTCGGCGATGAGCCGGACGCCCGGGCGACGCTCCACATGCTTTTTCCCCCGGAGTTGCCCGGCTCACTCCGAGCGGGCCAGGCAGCGCAGCTTACCGAGTTGCTGCAATACCTGCACATGCGAATTCGCGGGCTGATACACTCGGTTCAGACGACCGGCAGCGGCAGCGCCGAGCGGCTTGTGCTCGAACAGCGTCAGTGGCAAAACCTGCTCGATCTGCAAGACCGCCTGGCCTGCTACCTCCGCGAGATCGGCGAGCCGAGAGAGTAACCGCTGCATTGATTTTTTGGGAAAAGAGTTATAGCATTAAGTATATGGCAGCAAAACATAAAGCCTTTGATTGCGTTGAAATGAAACGCGAGGCACAAGAAAAAATCATGGCGGAATGGGAAGCACGTAAGCATGAGTTCTCATCTTACGGCGAGTTCCTCGAAGCCGGCATCCAGGAGTCCGATTGGGGACGACGGATGTGGGAGAAAATTCGCCACAAAAAACCTTAGGATGGCCGGAAAATAAACTGTGGGAGGCGACTCTGTCGGCGACGGCGAATTGTTACACATTTGTCGCTGTCGGAGACGCCTCCCACAAGAAAACTGACAGTTATTTATCGGTCGTCCCTTATACTGAATGCTGACGTCACTGTCGTTTTTTGCTCAACACACGGAGGAATACAGTGAGCACACCGCCGCCGTTCGCACACCTGCATTGCCATAGCCATTACAGCCTGCTGGACGGGGCCGGCAAGATCGACGGGCTGTTGGAACGGGCCAAGGCGCTGCGGATGAACGCCCTGGCGCTGACCGATCACGGCAACCTGCACGGGGCGATAAAGTTCTACCAAAAGGCCAAAGACCTTGGCATAAACCCGATACTCGGCTACGAGGCGTACGTTGCACCGGAAAGCCGGTTCAAAAAAGAGTCCTCCGGCGCTGCCAAGGAGTCGGGCAACCACCTGACGCTGCTTACCCGAAATCGCACGGGGTTCCAGAACCTGTTGAAACTCGCCTCGGCCGCGTTCCTGGAGGGCTTTTATTTCAAGCCGCGAATCGACAAGGAACTGATCGAAGCACACAACGAAGGGCTGATCTGCCTGAGCGGCTGCGCGTCCAGCGAGCTTAGCCTCACGTTGATCTCCGGCGGCGAGGCGAACTTCCAAAAGGCGTTGGAAATTGCCCGGTGGTATCAAAAGGTATTCGGAGATCGCTACTTCATCGAGATACAAAATAACGACCTGGACGTGCAGCGCGAGGCCATGAAGGGATTGGTCCGGGTGGCCGAGCAGTTGGAAATCCCGCTGGTCGCCACAAGCGACGTCCATTATATCCGTCGCGAGGACGCCGAGGCGCAAGACATATTGTTGTGCGTGAACACCGGCAAGTTCCGCACCGACGCAGACCGGATGCGGATGGGCAGCAACGAGTTCTTCCTGCGCAGCCCGGAGGAGATGTACGCGGCGTTTCCCGACCATGAAGACGCGGTGAGGCGTTCGCAGGAGATCGCCGACTCGGTGGATATCAAGCTCGAGCTTGGCCAACGGCACTTTCCGGTCTTCACTTCGCCTGCGGAAAAAACCTCGGAAGCATACCTGCGCGAGTTGTGCATCGAGGGTTTGAAGGAACGTTATGCGGGCAATCCCGAGCAGATGCCCGACGGCGAGTTCTCGAAAGACGTGACCGACCGGCTCGACCGCGAGTTAGAAGTGATCGGCAAGCTGGGGTTCCCGAACTATTTTCTGATAGTTTGGGACTTCGTCCGCTTTGCACGGGAGCAAGGTATCGAGACCACCGCGCGAGGTTCCGGCGTCGGTTCGTTGGTTTGTTACGCGCTGCACCTCAGCCACGTGTGTCCGTTGGAGTACGATCTGCTGTTCGAGCGGTTCCTTGACGAGAGCCGCAAGGAGGCGCCGGATATCGACATCGACTTCGACCAGCAGCGTCGCGGCGAGGTGATCCAGTATGTAAAGGACAAATACGGCACGGCGAACGTGGCTCAGATCGGCACGTTCGGCACGTTGGCGGCTCGGGCGGCGATCCGCGATACCGGCCGCGCGCTGGGGCTTTCGGTGCCTCGCGTAGATGCCGTCGTGGCCATGGTGCCCGACACACTGAAAATTACCCTGTCGGAGGCCCTACAGAAAAGCGACCAACTCAAGAAAGCACACGACAGCGACGGCGAGGTGCGCGAGCTGCTGGAGTTGGCCATGCAGGTCGAGGGCCTTGCCAGAAACGTCGGCACCCATGCCGCGGCGGTGGTCATCGCCGACCGGCCGCTTACCGACTATGTCCCATTGCAACGCATCACGGGCAAGGAAGGGGTCATCACACAGTGGGCGATGGACGACGTCGAAAAAGCCGGGCTGCTGAAAATGGACTTCCTGGGACTGCGGAACCTGACGATCCTGTCGAAGGTGGTCGATCTGATCGAGCAGACAACTACTCAGCGCGTGGATCCGTACAAGTTTCCGCTTGACGACAAGGAGACATTCAAGTTGCTCGGCAGCGGCGAGACCAAGGGCATCTTCCAACTCGAGAGCGGCGGCATACGCGAGTTGTTGCAGCGGATGAAACCCGATCACCTGCGCGACATCATCGCCACAAACGCCCTGTACCGGCCCGGACCGCTGGAAGGCGGCATGGTCGACGACTACATACAAGTCAAGCTAGGGCACAAGAAGGCCGAGTACAAGCACCCTGTGATGAAAGACATCCTGGAAGAGACCCACGGCGTGATGGTCTACCAGGAGCAGGTGATGCAGATTCTCAACCGGCTCGGCGGTATCGAACTTGCCGATGCGTACACGTGCATCAAGGCGATCGGCAAAAAGAAGCTGCCGATGATCGCCAAGTTCCGCGAGGAGTTCGTCGACGGCGCCCACGAAAAAGGCATGACGAAGAAGGCGGCTGCGGAATTGTTTTCGATGATCGAAAAATTCGCCGGATATGGCTTCAACAAAAGCCATTCAACCGCCTACGCGCTGATCGCCTACATGACG
>DAOWNK010000277.1 GCA_030642635.1 Pirellulales bacterium | reverse complement strand
CTGTTCGGGAGATTCCCAACAACATTTCGAACTTACCATCCTTGGCTCCTCCATTGTGCGGCTTGTTTTGAAACCGCAGCATGATGGAAGAGCCTTTTTTAGTGTATACCAATTATCGCTGTTTTTTCAGAAAGTGCAGTCACCGACAAAGGCAAGATAATTGCAGAAGTGCTTCGCCGTTACGTCGGAGGCGAGGGCCTAAAAAACTTGTGCGCCGAGCTTGGGATTTCTAGTCCGGCCAAAATCAGCGAGTGGGTATGGCGAGGACAACTCAGCGGAACCTACATGGCACGGTTCCGTTCGCCGGAAATCGAAATTGACGAGGAGGTTCCCGTTCCGCAGGTTCCCGAAATCATCCCCCTTGCTTTGCTTGAAAAGGTCAAAGCCCGACTAAACCACAATCGGACGTTCAACCGCCACGACCTAAAATCGTATATTCTCTCCGGTTTCATTCGTTGTGGAAATTGTGGCAAGGCGTTGAGCGGTCAAACTCCTCATAAAAAAATCGTCTACCGACACAAGCCAGCAAACGGTTGCACGATCTGTTCGGTCAGGGGAAACGAAGTAGAGGCAGCGGTTCTCGATTATCTGCACAACGCCTTCCTGGACGAGGACGCGTTCAACAAAGCAGTCGAGCGTGCCATGCCTTCCGCCGACCTCCGCAAGGACCTGTTGGAGAAGGCGACCAAGGCCACAAAACGGCTGGCGAAAACCGAACGGGAGATCGAGCGGCTCGTCGATGCGATTGCCAAAGGGGCCGACCCTGGGCTGTTGCTCTCGAAGCAGGGCGAACTGAAAACCGAACGGGATGCCTTGACCCGCCGACTGGAGGAACTGGACCACGAAATCGCCGCCGTGCCCAGCGTGGAGCACACGCAAGCAGCGTCAATGCTGGCCCGTCTGCTGCTGACCGAAGAGTGTAAGGGCAAGGATTGGCGAAAACTTCCCTTTGAGGACGTGAAACGATTTCTGTTTCATTTGTTTGGGGAAACCACCCTGAGAAATGGGAACGGCATATTTGTCGAAAAGGACAGCAAACGGCAGACGGTCGTAACGTTCAAAGGCCGAGTTGACTTCCACCACCTGATAACGAACGGTCGGCCCGTCAGCCGTGCCATGCAGACGGAGGCGACCACGATGAACGCCCGAATCCGCAGGGAGTTTGAGCGGGCCGTCCAGTCGGCAGATGAGGAATACCGTAGGGTGTTGGATGAGTTAAAACCTTATACGGATAACCAATGATACACATGCCTCCGCATGCAATGCGTGGGCCTATTCACTGCTAAGCCGCAAGCGGCTTGTTTGCTATCCACTATCTCCTCTCTCGTCCCTCCTCCCTCCTCCCTCTTCTCTACTCCCGGCCAGCCGCCGGTTACATCGACGAATACCAAGTACGTAAAAATCGCCAGTTTTGCGAACGTGGAGATGTTCGGCCACCAGCGGTCGCCTATCAGCTTCAGTGCGCTGCCGAATGACTGCTTCAGCCGCAGCCGGCCGCGATACCACTCGATGCTGTATAATTCGTCCAGCAGCAGGTGCGAGCCTTATCCGAGAACTACGGCGGCGGCCTTGTAGATACGCAACTGCAAATCGCCCGAGGAGAGCAGAAACGCCAACTCGCCGAAGATCAGCGCGGCCGGTATGCTGTGGAACATGCCGCGGTGTCTGGTGTAGCGGCGCAGCATCTCGGCACACCCGAACCGGATAAACAGGTAGATGCCCGCTCCGCTCAGAACAAGCGACTCGGAAGACATGCCGAGTTGTCTGAACCGGTCGATCAGCATCATCGGCACAACGGCGGCGGCGAATGCGATGCTCTCGCGCAGCGGCACGCCCGCGTCGCTGTCGACGTCCGGCAACATGCCCGAAACGCTGCACAACCCGCCGGCAAGCACGCAACTGGGCAGCGGCACGTCGTAAAACACGTATGCCACGCTGCCGTACCCGACGCCGAGCAACGAGCTGAAGGTAATGTGGGTTTGGAAGTTGGCCATTGTATTGCTAAACCGCAAGCGGCTATATTGCCCTTCGTTCACCTTTGCCTACCCGGTATACTTTGTATTCTGGCAACATTCAGGCGAACGCCCCGGGACTGCGGTCACGGGGAGAATAACATGCCGCAACTTCCAATTCAACCGTACGACTTCTTCATGCTCGTGGTGCTGGTCGGCACGACGCTGTTCGGCGCGTGGAAGGGGATGGCGTGGCAATTGGCCTCGCTGGCCTCGGTGGTTGTCAGTGCAGTGGTGGCGCTCCGCTTCGGCGGTCCGCTGGCGCCGTTGTTCAGCGGTGCCGAGCCGTGGAACCGATTCCTCGCCATGTTGGTTCTGTACCTGGTCACCTCGCTTGTTATCTGGCTGCTGTTCCGCCTGGTGGCCGGTATGATCGACCGTGTGAAACTGAAAGAGTTCGACCGTCAACTAGGCGCTTTGTTCGGATTATTCAAGGGCGCACTGTTATGCGTGTTAATCACATTTTTTGCCGTGACGCTCTCTGAACCCGCCAGGCAGACGATCCTCCGGTCGATCTCCGGCCGTTCGATCGCCAGGCTGATCGAACATGCCGATCCGGTCTTGCCGGATGAGGTGCGTGCCGTGCTGGGAAAATACATCGAGGAGCTGGACCGGAAACTCGACCCGACCATCGAACCGGAACAGCCGGCGGAGGAGAGCGAGGAAAACCGTGCCACGGCTGAGACAGCAGTGCACGACAGAAATCCCTGGTTTTCCAGTGATTTCGGCCAATTGGCCGACCGAACATAAGAAACATTATCGGACGTTGTAGTGAGGGCCAAAAGTCTATAAATAGAGGGCCAAAAGTCTATAAATAAGTGGCTCCGGCGTCTCGCCGGTGGCAGGTGTTGCATTGCTCCGTCACACCGGCGAGATGCCGATGCCACTGTGCTTGGATGCCGGCCGGCAGTGAGGTTTCGCAACGGTCTGTTCCAAACCGTCCGAGTCCGGCGCCGGCGATTCGAGAAACACGCCCATGCATCGGAACTTCCGGTATCGGGCATCGAGCAACTCGTCGATCGGACGGCCGACCAGTTCTCGCAGATTGTTTCTCAGATGGAGCTTCAGATGGCTGGCCGCGCGGTGACGGTCGCGATGGGCGCCGCCGAGCGGCTCGCGGATCACCTCGTCGATCAACCCCAACTCAATCAGGTCGCGTGCGGTCATTTTAAGCGCCTTGGCGGCCTGCTCCTTGAATGTGTGGCTCTTCCACAAGATGCCGGCACATCCCTCGGGACTGATTACCGAGTAGTAGGCGTGCTCCAGCATCGAGACCCGGTCGCCCACGCCGATCCCCAGCGCCCCGCCGGACCCACCCTCGCCGATCACTACGCATATAATGGGCGTGGGCAGCCGCGACATCTCGAACATCGAGTTTGCGATCACCTGGGCCTGGCCGCGCTCCTCGGCACCGATGCCCGGGTGTGCTCCGCCGGTGTCGATCAAGCAGATCACCGGCATATGGAACTTGGCCGCCAGCTTCATCTTGGCCATGGCCTTGCGATACCCCTCCGGGTGTGCAAATCCATGGTTGCAGGCCATCCGCTCCTTCAGCGTCCTGCCTTTCTGATGACCGACGACCATTACACGGTAGTTGTCGAGCTTGGCCCAGCCGGTGCGAATCGCACGATCGTCGCCGAAAAACTTGTCGCCGTGCAACTCGACGAATTCGTCGAATACCAGTTCGAGGTAGTCGGTCGTCATCGGCCGGTCCGGGTGTCGGGCGACCTCGACCGTCTCCCACGGCTTCAGCTTGCCGTAGATTCTCTTTTTCTGCTCGGTCAGTTCGCGTCGCAACAGGCGGATCTCGTTGCGGATCTCCGGGGTCTGCTGCGGCTTGGACTCCAGCTTTTGCAACCTGGCTTCCAGCCCGTAGATCGGTCGTTCGAACGATAGTCGGTGTTCGTTTGCTGCCATTGTCGGGGATCGGGTGTCGGGGGCCAGGGGCAGAATCAGTGGCACCGGCGTCTCGCCGGTGTGACACAACTTGAAGTAATACCTATCACCTATACACCACCGGCGAGACGCCGGTGCCACTG
>DAOWNK010000049.1 GCA_030642635.1 Pirellulales bacterium | reverse complement strand
TTGATTAGGGGCTGTTGTGTTCATGACTTACTTTTAGCGCAAACCCGACATAATGTCCAGTCATCATTCGTGATTTCTGGTGCATGTTAGGGATTTTTTCACAAGCTCTGACCACTGACAGCCCGGCAGCGGACTATAGATCGTCCAGCCCGGTAAACGCCGTGATAAGCGACCGCAGCTTCCGCCGCAGCACCGAGTAGCTGAAGAACTTCGTGCCCAGCTTGAAATTGTGCTCGACCATCTCGGTGCGATACTGCTCGTCGGAGATCACCTTGCGGACGTGTTCCAACACGTTGCGCGTAAGGAACCCGTCCATGGTGATTACCTTAAAACCCCTCGGCTCGATGTCGGAGATGAAAATCGCGTAGCGGTTCACCAGCACGGGCTTGCGATAGTAGAATGCCTCCAACAGTGCGTTGCCGAACCCTTCGTAGAGGCTTGGATACGTGATCAGGTCGGCCTGGGCATAGGCGTCGGCCAGAGAGGAGACGGTCGCACCGTTGCTCTCGGCCTGGGCGTTGGGTTGCTTAACCTTGGTATAGACGAACCGCAGATCGACGCCCGAGTGCTCGGCCAACTCCGTCAGCGCAGCCTGATATTCCACCCCCTCGTCGCCCGACTCGTGCGTGACGACCAGCTTGCACTTTGGGTTCTTCAACTGCGAGATCAACGCGATGGAGTGTTCGATACCCTTTCGCGGCACCACCCTGGTAGGCTGCAACATCATGATGTCGTCCGGCTCCAGCCCGATCGTCTCGCGGAAGTCGGCGCCGTCAGTCTCCGGCAGAGGATGCTCGAAATCCAACACGTTGGGCACCATAATCGACGATGCACCCTTCCGCCACGAAAGGTCCTTCTGGGCAAACGAGTTGATCGTAACGTGTTGAATTGACGGCAACGTGGGCGGAAAAGACATCGAAAGGAAATCGCCGACCGCATTGACCGCAAATCGCGGCCGCTCCCAGTAAAAATCGTGGTGATGGGCAATCGTGGGTATCTGCGTCTCTGCGATCAGGTACGTAAGTGCTACTCCCAATGGTATGTGCATCGGCAGACACAGGGCGTTTTCGACCAGCAAAATTTCGATATTGAAGTTCTCGATGAAATCGTAAAGCGTGCCCTTCAGATGATCGGCCACGCCGAGTATCCGTTTGGTAAGCTCCGTCGTGCGGCCGCGCGTGCCGAACGCTCGCTCGTTGATCCACACGTTGTCCCGATCGTAGAAATAAGCCTCCGGCGCCACCATGCTGATGCCCGGATTTCGGTCGAGCTTGCCGGCGTACCAATAGCTGATGTGTTTGTAGTCCCAGAGTATCTTCGCCCACTTGGCGCTCTCCAACGAGACACCGTCGGTGCCGGAGAACCGGGTCGATACGAATCCGATGTTTTGTGGCACAATAGTTTAGTTCCTATCTTCTGTCAATCGGCTATTCCGCCCCAACGCTAAACTATTATACAATCAAGAATCTGCACAAGGTCGGTAACGACTAAATCCGGCGAAATCCCCTCGATCAGCGCCGTCCCATCGCGACGCCGCAGGCTCCGTCCGTCGCCGGCGAACAACGCCGTTCGGAATCCCACCTGAGAAGCCGGAAAAACGTCGTTGAGCATGTCGTTGCCCACGTAAAGCACCTCGCCGGGCGAAATACCACGCCGGGCCAGGGCCGCTACGGCCGACTCGAACATCTCAACACCCGGCTTCGCACGACCAAAGCGGTACGAGTAGAACTGCAAATCGGGCTGAAAACCCCACTTTTCGGGCGGTTCGCCAAGCATCGCCCCGAACAACTCCGGCGTGTAAAACTGAGCGTTGCTGATAATCCCCAACAAAACGCCCCAGCGGTGCAACCCGCCGAGACACTCCCGCACGTTGGGCATCGGCCAGCACGGGTTCGCCCGGGCCTCGTACTCGACCGCAAGCAGCCCGGAGTGGCATGGCGTCGCTTGCGTCCTTGAGTGGCATGGCGTCGCTTGCGTCCTTGAGTGGCATGGCGTCGCTTGCGTCGCCATGGAATCGCCAACATGCCCACGCTTCGCGAGGGCATGCCACCCTGAAATGATTCCACGATAGGCAAAATCTGAGAGCACTTGCCGCCATATCTCGACAATGTCAACCTCCGGGTGGTCAACGCCCGCCTTACGCGACTCGGCGTGAGAGTCCTCGATCAGCTTGAAGAGCAACTCGACGCCTTCCCCGGCAAACCCCGCAGCGTCGATTCCCACCGCCTCGAACGCCCCGGCCAGCGCCGACTCGCAGGCCGCCTGCCGCGTGGTGCCCACCTCGCCGCTGGCGCTGATAAACAACGTGCCGTAAACGTCGAACAGCACGGCACGAACCCCCTGCAATTTACGCAGCACGGGCGTCTCGCCTGTAGGAATCGGCTCAAGGGGCCGAAACTGCCGTCGGAAGATGTCGGAGTATCTTGTCAATCTTATCAATCCTGTCGAATATCAGCCGCTTGCGGCTTCGCAATACATTTACACCAATGGCTGCGAAGCCGCAAGCGGTAGTTGTCAGGGTTCAGGATTTAGTGTACAATTTAGCCATACAAACGAGAAAACGTACACTTTGAGTCGGACATTCTGTTTCCCACACCGCCGTGCGAAAACGAAGAATAGGTATAGTGTTTTTAATGTCTCACGCAAAGGCGCCAAGACGCAAGGGTTTTTGTTTCTTGTTCTCTTTGCGTCTTGGCGCCTTTGCGTGAGATCCCTTACATCTTTGTATGAGATTTTTACGTCCGAATCAACCGGAACCGGTCGATACTGAGAAATTGGTCGAGAATCCGGCCCGCATTCGGCAGCGGTTCGGGCGACTCGTCGCGAGGGCTGGAGATAACCTGCTCGTATAGATCGACCAGGCGCCGGCCGCTTGGTTCGAGCGAAAATTCCCGCCGAATCGCGTCCGCATTCTGCTGGATCACATCCGACGCCGTATCGACGCGCACGGCGAACACCTCGCCGAGCCATGGATTCGCATCGAACACCCGCCGACGGTTCGTCTCGTCTCGGCAAACCAACTCGATTACCTGCCGCTGCATCGGCTCGTTCAATTCGCCGAAATCGACCAGCTCCGGAAAAGGCTCCGGAAAAGGTGGCTCCGGAAAAGGTGTCAGGAACCTTTTGCCGGAACGGCCAGAAGGGTGCTTCGCACAAAAGGTTCCTGACACCTTTTCCTCTCGACCATAAGTCTCAAGCGTACGGCGGTAGGCCGCAACAACGGCGTGCCGGAAGTCGTCTGCACCGATCCAATTGACCGGCACGCACAATCGTGGCCACAGCCGGTCTAACTGCACACCTGCCCCGGCAAAATCGGGTGTGATCTCGGGCAAGTCTCGACCGACCAGCGGCCGGCCGGCCAGCCACGACTCGACAAACACCATACCGAACCCTTCGGCCAGACTGGTCGTCAGTATCACATCGGCGGCGGCAAGGTTCTCGGCGAAACTCAACGCACCGGGCGCACCTACCTCGAACCGGCAAGGCAGGTTCAACTCGGCGGCCAGTTCTTTCCACGCCGTATAGATCGGCACCTCGACCGGGTTCGCAGGCGCGAGCGTCAGCCCAACGACCGTGCCGGCCGGGGCCAATGCACCGTACAGCAACGCCTCGCCGATGTTCTTCCGACGAATGCAGCGGACCGGATACAGCACGAAGCAATCGTCCTGGCCGACGCCGAACTGCTGCTGGAGCTTTGCACGGGCATTGGCGCGTGCGGAGCCGCACACGGCCGAGACGGCCGTGCCACTTATGTCAGCACACATATCGCCACATGTATCGCCCATCTCCGGCACCGGGTTGGGCAACAGGTGCAGCCGCTCAGGCTCGATGCCGGCGGTGCGCAAGATGTTGTGGTCACGACCGTTAATCACTGCGTAATGGATACCGGCGGCCTGCGGATACACCTCGGCCGGATCGCCCAGCAGCCGGTAGTTTGTCGGGCGGAAGTCTTCGGCGAAATCGTGGATTTGCAGCAGCACCGCGTAGCCGTCCTGTGCCAAAATCGGCACGACCTCGGGCAAACACCGGTTCTTGCCCAGCGAGTGGTTGTGTACGTGCAGTACGGTTTGCTGCGGTTGGAAATCGAGCCGACCCAGGGCGGCGTACAGTTCCATGAGCAACTCGGCCGGGGCGTGGCGGCCGCCGTCGGACTGAACGCCGTCGTAATCGAGCATGGGAACCTCGATGAACGATAGCCGGATCGCACGCAGCAGGTCGGCGATGTCTTGGTTCAATCCATTGCACCGACCGCCGTAGATCACCGCCACTTGCCACGGCTCGGCCGGATCGAGCACCGCATCGAGCGCCGCAAGCTGGTTTTCGATCACGCGAGTAACGCCGCCGCGGTTCAGATGGTAGTGGAGTATGGCAAGGTTCATTACTATGAGCTATCAGCCGTCAGTTATCAGCTATCAGTCTTCCCCATGAAACTTCTGCCGATATGCTTCCACCTCGATTATCGGCTGGCGTTCGATCTCTTCGATGTCGTACTCGATCTGCCGGTATTCGCCTTCCGAAACCTCGTATTGGTGCATGATGCTGGGCAGTTCTTCCTGAAAGCTGACCATATCCTCGCGCTTAAGCCGCTTCATGAACGTCCGCAGCACGCCGAACGCCATCCGGCCCAACGCGATCGTCTCCTGGTTGCGATGAATTCGCTTGTCCAGGTCGGTCTGGGCGAAGGCGTACAGCCCGAGCCGCTCGTAGATGTCGATCAGCATGGCGGTTTCCACGCCGTAGCCGACCGGGAACGGGATTTGTTCCAGTATCGACCGTCGGCCGGCATACTCGCCGGAGAGCGGTTGCAGAATGGCGGCAAGCTAGGGGAAAAACAGGCTGAACAACGGCCGGATGAGTATCTCGGTCACACGTCCGCCGCCGGTCGGACGCAGTCCGCCGGAGAACGCCAGCGGCCGGTCGTAAAACGCCTTGACGTAGTGGACCTCCGGGTCGCCGATCAGCGGGCCGACCAGCCCGTAGACGAACCGCGGGTGGATGTTTTTGATGTCGGTATCGACGTAGACGATGATATCGCCTTTTAGCAGGTAGAGCGCCTTCCACAGGTTCTCGCCCTTTCCGTGATAGTCGCCGCACTCGGTAAGGTGCTCCGAGGCTATGTAAACATCTGCGCCGAAGCTCGCGGCGATCTCGCACGTCCGGTCGGTGCTGCCAGAGTCGATCACCGCGATTTCGTCTACCAGCGGGTATCGGTCGGCCAGCTCGGCCTTCAGTATGATGATCTCCTGGCCGATGGTTTTCTCTTCGTTCAGCGTGGGCAGGCACAGCGAGATAGTAAGCCCCTGCCGCTGCTTTTCCTCGACCAGGCGTTTGATATCCCAAAATGTGGAATGGTGGAACGTGCGATCCTTGATCCACTGTTTGGATTTCATCTCATACCCTTTTGGCAATTAACCCACATCGTCGACCTCATCGCACATCCCTTGGTCGATGTTCAGAATTACGCCGACCAACTGCGCCACGCCGGTCAGAATCGGCTCGATCAGCACGTAGTCGGGACTTCGCTTGCGGTTTTTCTCGCCACGGCTGATCCCAAGCGTAACGGCTGGTATTTTTCGTGCGATCAGCGCCGAAAGCTCCGAAGGGCTGTGCCCCTGGTCCGGCTCGATGCCCAGCGTTCGCATCACGTCCAACACGTTTTTAACAAGCGGGTGCGAAAACGGGATGCCGCCGGCCTGAGTCTTGAAAAACACGTCCAGGTGCGCGTCCACGGCGTGCCGGGCCGACATCTCCGAGACGATGTCCTCGATCTGGTGGTGTACACGGTCGATCATCTCGTCTCTGTGGCTGACGATCTCCACGCCCAGTTCGGCATGGTCCGGTTCGATGTCGTACGCCACACCGGCATGCAGCTTGCCCATCCGGATCGTCGTGTACGGCCGGTTCGGCGTTGCAATGCCGAGTATCCGGTTAATGATGTGGTTGATTACAACCAGCGCACTCTCGGAACCGTAACTGCGCGACGGCTCCTGATGCACGTGGCAGGAGATATCCGCCCGGGCGGTGCCGATAGAGAAGAAGTTCACCCGGCCGAGCTGCATCCCTTCCACGCAGATTCCGAAATCGAGTTGCTCGGGCAGGTGATCGAGAAAGAATCGCACTCCGGCATGGTTGCCGTGGCCCATGGAGCTGATCGACCCGAGCATGATCAGGTTCGATTCGAGTTGAATGTCGAGGTGTTCGAGCACGGTGGGCATCATCGAGACCACGGCCGCGCCCAGTGCGTTGTCGCCCACTCCCGGCCCGATCACCCGTTCCGCCTCGACTGTGACGTTGTGATCCAGGCTGGCCGGAAAGATGGTGTCCAGGTGCGAGACCAGCAGTATGTTTCGATTGCCGGTTTTCCCCGGCAGGCGGCCCACTGCGTTGCCCACTTCGTCGGAGGCCGTATCGACCATGCCCGCCTCGACGAACCGGTCTAACATGAACCGCACCCGCTGGGCCTCCTCGCCGCCCGGGGCGGGAATCTGTGAGGTCATTACCAGGTTCGCCAGCAGACGCTCTCGCATCGGCAGCAGCGCCTCGGGCAGCCGGCAGATTCGATCGGGTGCGTCAATCATAGAAATTGATTGTACAGGAATACCAGTGTGTTTGCCAGTACCGGTAGTTTTGCAAACATTTAGCCCCGAGTGAATACACCCGGGGCAGTTTTGCCTCACTATGTCCCGCCGCGTGCACAATGCCCGTTTAGCCGGCGTGCTTGCACGCCGTGTGGTTTTTTCGGATAACGTTTTGCTTACTTCACACGGCGTGCAAGCACGCCGGCTAAACGGGCAAAAAATGCGGTCGCTATTTCAACTGGCTGAATAGTTGCGCCGCTCTTATCCGGCGATCAGGCCGTGAGCGTCTGGACTTTGGCGGGGAACTTGCTCAGCACAAGCTGTTCCAGATTGAGCTTCTTGCCGGCATTGTCGATATCAATACCAACAAGGTTCCCCTCCGCGTCATAGTCCAGAACAACTCCCTCCGATATCTCGCGGCTTTCAGAACCGGCCTTCAAAGACAGATCGATGTAGAGCGAATCGGTTTCTGGATAGTAGTTCAGTTTCATGGCTTTTTCAAATATGGGCGTTTTCGCAACACCTCATTCTCGAAATACTCGGTGAACTCGTACTTGTTCATACAACTTAGTATATCTCATTGCCGGGGGAAATAAAGCCGGCCCAACGCTTTGAATCGACTTGTAATGTTGCAAGATCAAGAGTCGGCCGCTTTTATCCGGCGATCATGTCGGTAGTTGCTTGGCTTGTTCTTCCGTCTCAAGCCGCTGGGCCAGTTGCTGCCGGGCCAGCCGGATCGCTTCGTGCAGTTTCTTCTCCAGAATCTCGCGCGGCGGAAGCTGGGTCAAGTACCGGGCCACGCGGATACCGCTTTTGTCCAGCCGCAGCAACTTTACGTGCTCCTCCGATTTGTCCGCACAGAGGATTAACCCAAGCGGCGAATCCTCACCAGGCTGCATCTCGTTCTCCTCCAGCCACCGCAGGTACAGTTCCATCTGCCCCGTTTCGATTTCTTTGTTTTAGCCATTGTCTGCTCATCGCATGTATTTTAGAATTTGTCTACCTGCGAAAGACACAAAATACTCCTACTGCCTACTGTCGGTCTGACCCCGTATCACCTTCGTCATCCACCTCCAATGAACCGAATTACTACTATTGGCAGAAAGTTCAGCAGGGATTTCAGCCGGTGCCCTTGGGATGTATAATTGCTACTTGAAATTCTTCATCCATGAAGACCGCAATGCGGGGCGTGACTGATGGAACATAATGGAGGAACGACCCGGCCGGCGCAAAATCGCTGGCAACCGACGACGTTCCTTCGCTTCGAGGAGTCCCTCGACACGAGTATGGGCACAATGCGAATCGTAACTGACGCTGGGTCGGCCTACATCAAAGCCATGGGGAACCGGCAGGGGCCACATCCGCTGGCTTGTGAATGGGTTGCGACTAACCTTGCAAAGTGGTTCGGCTTGACGACCTTCGCCTTTGCGATCATGGAAATCGACGCCGAGTTTGACGAAATCCCCTTCTTTCATGGAGGAATGGCTGCTTCAGGGCCAGCTTTTGTCACCCGTTCGGCGTCTGGGCATACCTGGGGTGGTTCCAAAAAGGAACTAAAATCTCTGGTTAATGAAGCGGACGTCAGTAAGTTGGTTGTGTTTGATACTTGGGTTCGCAATTGCGATCGATATCCACCGGACTTGACTGTTCGTGGGCCAAACTTCGACAATGTCTTCCTGGAGGACGTTTCTGGTAAATTGCGTCTAATCGCGATGGATCACTCGCACTGCTTTAGCTGCGGCCGCGATCTTGACGACCGGCTTGCTCACATTGACAGTGTCAAGGACGATCAACTTTATGGGTTATTTCCTGCTTTCGAGCCATTGATTAGGGAAAAACACGTTGAAGTTGGGATTGCCCGATTAAAAGAATTAGAGCAAAAGATTGTATCAGAAATCGTCGAAACGATTCCTGATGAATGGAAAGTTACTTCGCAGGCGGCATTGGCACTTACCGATTTTGTTTATCGTCGAGCGGAGTTCATTGCGGAAACAGTTCTCAAGCCGATTGGCCGACGGTGTTGGCCCAACCGACTGTTCGACAAGAGGAACTAAGGGAGAGCAAAAAACATGAAATACAAACGAGGTTACTACAGCCTTATTCAGTTCTGCCCCGACCCATCGCGTCTTGAGGCAGTCAACGTGGGCGTTGTCCTGCTCTGTCCCGATGCAGACTTCATTGCCGCCCGCACGTCGGCCGGCAATCAACGTGCTAAGAAGCTGGTTGGCAGCGGGGAGCTTGACAAACCCGCCTTGAACTTGGCCAAACAGGCCATTGAGCACCGCCTTGAGGTGGACCGTGCTTCGTTCAAAACCCACGAGGACTTGCGGAAGTTTGTGGACACGCGCGGAAACAACTTGAAGCTTACAACTCCTCGGCCCATCAAGGTGTTCGACCCGTCCGAGGACCTCGACAATCTTTTTGCCGAATTCTTTGGCGGCCGAACTCGTTCGTAACCGGCCGAATCGTTGACGCCCGAACTCGATGATGTTTTCCAACGCTTGCACCGGGAAGGACGTGCGCAATTGGACTTGCGTGTGGATGTGCCTGTGTTGGGTCGGTCATTACGTATTCCGTATGCGTACCAGAATGGCGTTTTGAATCTCGTAAAGCCGCAGAGGTTTCCCGCGAAGGAAAATGCAGCAATGGAGACCGCAATGCGGCTCGCCATGGAAGGTGATTTGCTGCAACGACACCATCAGGCTGGCGAGCGTAAGAAGCTCATTGTTGTGTCTTTGTTCAGCCGCAATGGTGATGGATCAGTTATTTCGGATCATGTAGGTGAACTGTTGGATGATTACAGTGTGAAAAACGTGCAAAAAGATGAGATTCAGGAGTTTGCGTCCGAAGTAGAGCAAGAGGCACATTAGGTGAAGAGGTGCAGACACGATCAATCGGATGCACGAGATTGGAATGGAAGATAGTTGACTGTCCCTCATTTGGTCTCGCTTGTGATGTCGCACTTTGCGATAGCCCAGAACTGGTGGACAAGCAGTCAACGGCACCGGACAACGCAGAAAAACACAACTTTACCACTTTCATCTTCCACGTTCACTGGAGAACCGAGCATGTCAAACGAATATGGGTGTTTCTCAGGGCATCCCAAGACGGAATGGCTCAACGAAACTGACGCCGATCGACGGATGAAATTGCTCGAAGACTTCTGGTACGACGATTCGACCGGTAGGAGATGGTGCGCGCCGTCGGGAAGCGTCATCGACGGCGCGAGCATTCCTGCACCGCTTTGGTCTGTCGTCGGGTCTCCGTACATTGGCGAGTATCGACGGGCATCGATTGTTCATGATATCGCATGCGAGGATCCCGATGTCTCTCGCAAGGACGCAGATCGTATGTTCTACGTCGCGTGCCTTGCAGGCGGTTGCTCGAAGCGGCAAACGTGGCTCTTGTATGCCGGCGTGCGAATCGGCGCATGGACACCTGATATCCGTGTTTGGGCGGAAGAGGCCGTACGCACGCCTTCACTCACAAAAAGCGGCGTTTCCACTAGATTGACGGATGCGAGCGTGCAAAACACCTTCAGCGAAATTGCCGACGAGCTTGAATCCCAACCGGAAGACCTTCCGTTCGAAGCAGTTGAGGAGATCGTCGATCGGCAGTTGAAAGCGAAGTCGCAGCAATAGCACTCTGGCGCCCGGCAACCACAGGGCTACGACTACGTATATCACATGGCTGTGCACTGCGTCCAAGGCGTCGATACTGGGTTTCTTATTTGTTGTCGAGATTATATCTGTTCTGCAATCAGACTTTATTCCAGTCCTCGTCGTCGTAAGAATTGTCCCAGAAGTCGAGGCTGCTTTGTGCCGCAGATACTAAATCGTGCGTGGCTTCGAACGATTCCTCAATCACGAACACGGCAACTCTCGCACCGGGCGAAAACGGCACAGTCAGTTCTACTCGGCCGCCCTGGTGAACTTCAGCCTCGTACTTCAATACCGTCTGTGGAACGGGAACTTCCGGTGGCAGAGCTTCATTAGACGTTGGTGTCGTTTTCATTTTTTTACTCATTATCGGTAATCACCTATTTGAGTCGAGTGGCGGGGAGTCGCTTCAACTGTTGGGTCCGAGGATCGACCTCTATCCCCACAGACTCCAAGGCGGTGACACCGAGAATTGGTTCGGTGTCGTCCGCTCCGAATATGATTGTCGAGCCGACAAGCTCGCCCATGAATTCCAGCTCTCCGACGGTGATGTCCATCTTGACTTTCGACCCGTCTGCAAGCTCGTACATCCGCTTGGCCTTGGGCGCCAATCCGATTTCCCTCAGCGACTTACCGGGAACAAGCGAGTCTACCGCGCCAGTGTCGACAAGGAAAAGACCTTCCCACGACCGCTCCGGAGCCGCAGGATTGCGGACGGCAACTGTCACGTGCGTCATACCCATATCTGCGTTCCTCCTATCTCGATAATGATTACTGTAATTCTACAGCGACGGAAAGAACCTGGTCAAGCCCGCGGGCTGCGGTCTATAGGCAACATTCACAACTCCAACACCCGCGCCGCCAGCACGTGGCGGTCGATCGTTGCCCGGGCAAGGTTGAACCATGCCGCGCAGCGGTCCAGTATCACACTGTCGGCGGTGGCGACGATCTGCTCGGTTTCGGAAAGCACTGTGTCGGGATTCTGCACTAACTGAACGGTCCATTGCCAATCGTGTGCGGCGGCCACCTCTTCCATGATCGACTTCAACCGGCCGCTGTTGCTCACCGGGCGGTCGAGATACCAGCGCGACTCGGCCACACCGAGCGATGCGATTACCTCTCCGAGCAACTCCAGGGCAGGGGGGGTTTCCGCAACCTTGCGATATGTGCCGTGCATGCTTGCCATGTCGCGATACGTGCCGTCGCGACCGTACAGTATCACACCGCCGGCCAGCGCGGCCTCGACGGTGGTCAGCACGTTGTAGCCGTCCAGCCACAGCGCCCGGCCGTTAAGATCGGCGGGTGGTGCCTGACGAGCCTTTCTTTGCACTGTCTCGTCGTCCGAGCAGGTGCACCGGCTTACGGCAACTCGCTGCCGGGCGAGCAGATCGTAGCGATCACCGACGAGTTTCAAGGCGGATTTTCGAGTATACCCACGCGAGAGCAGCCAGCACAGATCGGCGGCGGCCTGGCGCAACAGCGGGGCGACCTGCGGGGCGAACAGCCGGTCGTCGTCGGGATGCGGCCCGCGGTGGGTTCTGCTGTCGCCCACCTTTTCACCTCTCGTACGTGCCAATCAATTGGCCTTCCGCCAGCACGTGGTCCTTGATTTCCTGCATCAACGTGTTTTTACTCAGGCCAGACTCTACCGGCAGGCGGGCCTCCAAGGCGTACAGGGTGAAGTAGTAGCGATGCGGCCCGTCGCCCGGCGGCGGCATGGGGCCGCGGTAACCGATCGTTTGGCCCGACGGCCACGAGTTCTTTCCTTGGAATGCGCCGGGCGGCGTCTTCAACCGAGGTTTTGGAGGAATCCCTTCCGGCACCCCGGTTGTGCCGACGGGTATCTTGTAGATGACCCAGTGCACCCAAGGTTCCGCACTGGGCGCGTCCGGATCGTCGCAGATCAGGATCAACTCCTTGGCCCCTTCCGGCAGCCCGGACCAGGCAATCGGCGGCGAGACGTCGTCGCCCTCCCCGGTGTATTTTTTGGGGATCGGCTCTCCCTGGGCAAATGCAGTGCTGGTCAGTTCGATTTGCATGGGTTTCTCTCCCGTTAAACCATTGACTGCCGTTATTGTAGCACATATACTATAAATTGCCAGCCATGTCCGTAACACAACAAATCACGACTGCCGAACAACTGCTCCAGACGCCCGATCTGGGACGCTGTGAGTTGCTCTATGGAGAATTGGTCATGATGTCGCCTGCCGGGTTCGAGCATGGCTGGATTGCCATGAATATCGGTGCTTCGCTTAGTGACTTTGTAAAGGAAAACGCCTTGGGCATGGTGACCGGTGCGGAAACCGGATTCTATATCGCCCGCGATCCTGATACCGTCCGTGCACCGGACGTTGGGTTCATCTGTACCGAGCGGGTTCCGCCCAGGCCGGTGCAGGGTTTCTTCCAGGGCGCGCCGGACCTGGCCGTCGAGGTGCTCTCGCCGACCGACCGTGCCTCAGCGGTGCTTGCCAAGGTGCAAAATTGGCTCGAGGCGGGCTGCCGCGCGGTTTGGGTAATCGATCCGGACAGAAAAACGGTCTCGGTGTACGACGAGCGAAACCACACCACTACGCTTGGCGCCTCCGACGAGCTAACCGGCGGCGAGGTTGTTCCCGGCTTCCACGTGCCGGTGGCGGAGATATTCGAGCCGTAGTAGTGGGCAGTCGGCGGTCAGCGGTCAGCTATCAACTCGAAGCCCCGCAGAAAACGCTGTTTTCAGAGACTGAAAGCTGATAACTGACCAGAACCACCACACTGGCCAGTCTTGCCATGCCGCCCTTAGAACGTGTTTTGAAATGGCTTATCGGCCTCCAATGGGTGCCACTGCTGGCTTGTCCAGCAGTGTTTTTCGGGAATATCCATTTCGCACTGCTGGACAAGCCAGCAGTGGCACCCATTTCAAAACACGTTCTTATGCCGACAACCCGAAAGGCGTCAAGAAAAATCAGTATTGTGTCCCCGGAATTTATGATCATACCAACTGCTCTCGCACAATATCGGCACTGAGTATGCCGCTTACAAACAGTCGCTGCATCCCATCAGGCCCCAGGGTGATCTGCAACGGCGACCGCAACTTGGCGTTGACCATGCCGACCAACGCTTCGGCTTCTATCAGCGTCACTTCGCTCACGTTGGTTTCCATCTTGATGGAATGAATCGTGTCATCGAAATCGTCGACAAAGGTGCTGGAAACGATCGCATAGTAAATGTTGCGAAGGGACCAGCGTCGCTTCAATTCGCGACTTTGAGTGGTGACGTACTCACGAATGGTTCGGTCATCCGTCCCCATGCTATAGCCGTTTGTCCGGATCTTGGCATCCCAGAGAATGGCGTAGCTGTCGTTCAACGCCAAGGCCACGCCGTCCGGCACCCGGCCTTTGCCTTGACCGAGTAACTTTGTTTCGTACCCGAGCATCCTGAAGGCGGCGTCAATATACTTCTCGAAGGCCCGGTCCAAAGTAGTGGCAGACCGTTTGGCTGCTTCATCCAACCCTGCTTTGTGTCGTGCAATGTGCGGAAGGATACCGACAATCGGCGGAATGTAGCTATCGGGCAATCGTTTGATGTGCTCATCAACAAGCGTTATCCTGGCATCGGTGTCAGAGCGTGCGTAACCGCCAGCTTCGGCTGGTGTTTTGGCCGTCTCGTACGGATTTCCGCCCTTGAACCAGAAAATGTGCTCAACATCGTACAGATGGATTGGCCGGTCTGCCTCTTCCGCAAAGAGCTTGGCTAGTTCCTCATGAATGCGTTTGTACGCCAGATAGTCCTCCGCCAGTTCCCCTGAGGGTTGCCAGAGGTTCAAGTCCGTCATCGTGTTGACGCCGTTAGTGTAATAGATGGGCCAGGTATCTCTGTCCTGGATTTGCCAAAAGTAAGACAGGAAAAACGGGATACTGCCGGCTTTCGGGGCACCGTAGCGGGTATTGCCGGCATCGACCCACTGCTCACCCAGTCGTTTGACGTAACTGGTGAAAGTCTTGATTCGGCTTGACGCGATTTGCTCGCTTATGGGAAGTGCTATCGCTGCTTTCAACTCCTGCTCACACTCATTCGGATTGTCAGCAACGTTGACCACCATATTGAAGAACATCTGGCCCTTGATGCCCTTGAAGCCCCAGAACTGGTTGTGCTTATTGCTACCATCGACGGTGGACTTAAATGTGGCCAGTGGTGTGGTGCCGTCAAGGAAAGATCGAACCAGCGGTTTCAGTTCCTTTTCTATGAGGGCAGCACGCTTTTCATCGAGTTCCTCTTCTTCTTCAACCGGCGTCCGGCCTTCGGGCATCGGGGGGGCGGCAAAGTACTCTTGCATCGATTCAAGAGCACGCTGCCGCTGTTGTTCATCGAGAACACTCATGGATTCTCATCCTCCTGGTTAACCTCTTAAGAGGGCCGGAATACCAGTCCAGTTATCGGGTCCCGGCCGGCAGCCAACCTTCGTCGCGCAGCCTCTTGGCGATTTTCCGAATATGCTCGGGCTTGAATCGAGCACGTTTGCGAGTGCTCCAGTTCTGCACACCGGCAATGATCGCATCATCATCCCGAGCGATTTCAGCCTTGCCCTTGGCCACCCAATGGACCGTGGCCAACAGTTCCATGCCGTACGGGGTCTCGAATCCATCGATCAAACGATCTACGCGCTCAAGGCGCGTTTCCGCGTCGGCATCGCCAACGAGAAAGTCCCGAGCGAGTCTCGCCGCCTCCGGCAACAAGTGTATCTTTGCCCCCTTGCTCCGATCTCCGTATCCCCGAATGAAGTGACCCTCAATCCGTTGCAGGACGTGGTTCAGATTGTCGGCGTACGGTCCGTAGCTGTGTTTAACGAACTTTAGTCGAAGCGGCTCACCGGCCTCTTGGAGGAAATAGGCGAGTTTCTGAATCTCCAACAGTGAAAGCCGATAGCCAGGAACACAGTACTTTTCGATAAGTCTAATGAGCAATGCGCGCGATCGT
>DAOWNK010000096.1 GCA_030642635.1 Pirellulales bacterium | reverse complement strand
GCAAAAGAACGGAATCATGTGCGGGAAAGGATGTGTGTCATTGGTGTAAGGGTTTGCAACTGCGGCGGCCAGCCCGTACTGTTGCAGCAACTGCGACGACCGCCATTTCGGCACCATCAACAGTTCCAATTGGCTGACAAACGGCCGGTTGTTCCACGTCAGCCACGGGAACGGATCCTGCGGATCGCCCTCGTAACCAGCCGGGGAAGTTCGTGGCGTACCGTATCCTTCGTTTAGGTAACCAAGCGTATTGGAAAGTTGCGCAGAGAAATTATTGTTTGCCGATGGTGGAATCCGAATAGCTCCATTTGGAGCATCCGTTGTCAGGGACTCAGGAGGCCAAAGCTCTTGTTCGGGAGTTGCGACTGTTTCGTCCTGTTCTCCTCGTTCCCGGCTACTGAAATCAACGCCGTTGTCTTTTTCAATCGTTTGTGGAGGAATTATCTTGTTAATTGGTATGTCGTGTGCAGATGAGGCCCCATTGAATGTTGTTAGGTCAATTTGTGCAAAATCGATTGTACGGTACGGATTTGTTTCCGAGTCATAGGGTAACAGAGGATTGGCTAGCCTCTGCAAATATACAACTCGAAACCAGGAATACGTATCGTTGTGTTGCAGGTACGCATCCCACAAGGGATTAGTCTCATCTATTGGATCATCCCGGATTGGACTGTATTCGCCCGTGCCCTCATACACTGGATACCCGTCAGTTAGTTCTGAAACACTCAATCGCATGGTTTTGGCCGTTGGTGAACCTTTGCTGATACCGTGGTTAATTATCATCGCAACTGCCGATGGTTTCCCTGTCAAGTCGTTTGCGCTGCCATTAGAATAAACCGCGACCTGTGCTGTATCAGGGTTTGATGTCGGTGCCAAAATGATCCGTCGGGTTGAGTCGGTGCCATCAAGGTCCGCGTCGGTACTCAAATAACCAAGGTATGTAGTGCTTGAGGTAGAACTGGCCTCTCCCGGCCCAATCATGGCATACTTGCCAGGTTTTATGACCGTTTCGATATGATCGGTGTCGGTGGGATCAATGGGGACATTGGGGTAGTGTCGTACGTCTGCTGTAGTGTCTCCAAAGTCGTCTGCAGGATCAATGGGCGCGAAATAGACACTCCGTACGACATTTGGATGTTTAGATGCGTCAGGATCGTCCGGGTCTTTTGGGGTTGAATCGTCGGCGATCAGTAATCGCCACACCGGCTTATCAGCGGAGTTTACTGCATTGAGCCTTACACCAGAGCGCCAAGTAGTTGCCTTCCGGTCATATGCAAATTCGCCAGGTAGTGGCTCGTGGGAATTCCAAGGATTGTAAAGCTCAATAAACAAAGAGCCTTGGGGCATTTTTCGTTGGTCAAACTGTTTGTCGTCATCATCTTCAACACCTACCAAACCGCCTGGAGTTGCCAAATCCTCAGTTCGCCGGTCGTGGAAGGCCAACGTCTCGGTGATTAGAAGTTCTGGCCGTTCGCAACCCCAGACAACCCCCCTTTCAACCGCAGGTGTCGTATCGTGTTCATTGGTGTTCAGGTCGCCGTCCACGTCCCATGTACCGGGGATTGGGGGCGTGGCAGAGGCATCGTCATCGGTAAATGGCTTAATGTCATACTCGAACGGCGTCATAATTGAGTCTCGGTCGCGGAAATCGACTATATTGACTGCCCATTGGGCAACTTGCCTGGCAACAACATCATCGGTAGTGTAATTCATCGTCAGCAACATCATTACGTACAAATGCCGGGCGTAAATTTGCCGGGCTATGAGATCGTCGGCGCTGGCAGGGGCGGGACCATCGTTGGCATGGTCAACATTGATGATGTCTGTCGTGGTAGGCGTAGTATAGAGTGTAACAGTCTCACCAGCGGCTGCTTCGCCCGGATTGTCTACCACGCTATCTGTATCGCCTACCTCGTCCCGCCCATTGCCGAACGGTCGGTTGATATCCATTCGCAGCCCGGCAAGTAACTCCGGCGGAAGTAAATCGTCCCAGTTAGCAGTGGCACCCTTGGCCGCCAGCAGGTCGGTAATGCGTTGCACCAGGACCCGGTTGCCGGACACGTCCATTACTCCTCCGCCAGGACACGGCAGACTCCAACTCTCGGTGGTGATCTCGTGCCGATGTTCGTGGAGCACCGAGTTGTTAATCCCACCATCGTAGGTCAAGTTGTACAACCGGCTCGGCAGCCGAGTGGCGTCGCGGTCGAACGGACGCAGCAGACGCTCCAACTCGGCCACGCTGAACGGGTTGTCCGGCGCGGCGCTCGGGCTGCTTAGCCCGCGAGATGTGTTCTGCGATAGGTTCAACTCGTACGGGTCGTCAACTGCTGCTCCCGTTCCCTGTATCCCGGTCCACATGCCGTTCAGCATTGCGTAGAGCGGTTGGCCTCGCAGGTCCAGCCCTACGGCCATCATTCCATCCATATCCGGCGGAGTGCCGTAGGAAGTCGGCGTCGTAAAATCGGTGTAATTTACCGGGTAATCGAAGTGCTGGTTGTAGCTAAGGTAGTCGTTGAGATTGCCGCCGCCGGCTCCGATTGGACCGCCGCCGACCAAGTCGCCATAACGGCCGTCAATGCCGATGGTGCCACCGGTCAGGATATTTTCATAATGGGTGAGATCCGCAAACAGCGGACGCAGGTTGATATCCGCCGGGCCGCAACCCTGTCCGCGCGGCATGGTTGGTAAAGTGGCTGGGTCACCGGCTAACGTGGCGTCTGGGTTGGGAATAGGAATCTCAGTCGTAGGCTGGATGGCGCCGTAGTAATCCCAGTCGGGCGTCGCGTCACCGTCGAGGTCAGGATTGGCCTGAGCCAAACACCCGTGTGCGTTCAGGTTCAGCCGGCCGTCCATGTCGAGGCAGAGTATGGCGAACAGCGGCTTGTACAGCCGGCCGTCGGGCGTAGAGCGGGCGGGCATTCCAAGGTCCACCCAAACACTGTCCGCCACACCGTCGCCGTCGTTGTCAACGTCCCACGGGCCGTTTACCGGGTCGAAGCTCGGATTGTTGTTGGCAAAATCCGCCGTATGGTCGGCGTGTAGCGGCCGCATGATGACTTTCCGACGTAAAGCTGGGGTGCTGTTCCAAGTTGCAGCACCCACGTGGTTGATCCAATAACCCACCAGTGCCGGGCGGTGCAGCGACGGTATTGTGGCGACCGTGCCGCCCGTAGGAATCTGTGCCCCGAGCAGCATGTTTTGGAAATCGACCGCGTCGTAGTCCTCGTTCGCCCCGCCCGGTCCTGCCGGGTCGGGATACGATGCATCATAGCCGGTGTCGGCCGGTTGTGTCGGGAAACCTGCCGTGTTCGGCAATAAAGCACGCTCCCAGGTGTGCGCATCTGTGGCATCTAAATTACCGCTCGTCGTATCATACCCGAACCCTGTGCCGCTGAACGGCGTGCTGTTGATTACGTACTCATCTCCGGCTTGAGGCACACCAGTTTCAAAGGCAAGCATCTGGCATTTGCTGTTTGTGAAGTTATAACCAACGATTCGCGTGCTTTGACCTGCAGCAAGGCCGGTACGCATCGTCAGAACAGAGCCTACACGTGAAATCCCGCCGGGAAGAGTACATTCGAATAGTTGCCCGCCACAAACTGTCAGATCAAGGTCGGGAGCAGCCGCAATCGTGTTTTCATACCACAGAATTTCATCTGCTTCGTCGATAGTTCCGTCTCTGTCATCGTCTAATCCTGGAATAGGCACTTGCCCATAAACATCCTCCAACAAACTATGCGGCCCGACGACCGACGCGGGGTTGTTCGTGCCGCGTAGGATTTGCATGGCGGCACGCTCGAGGTCCTGGTCGGGCTGGTCGAGGTGCTGGTCGATCTGCTGGATTTGCTTCGCTCCGGTTAGCGCACGGCCGGTAAGCACGACAAACGCCACGGCCACCATCGCAAACATGGCCAACAACGCCAGGATGACCAACAGCAGCACGCCCCGCCGGGTTTTCGACTTGTAGGCTTTCATAATACGTATCCTTAACTTAAAACGCCCTTGCCCGGCCCGGGGGTATCGGCACCACGGAGACACGGAGATAAACAGCAGAACAAAATGTAACCACAGATGAACACTGATAAACACTGATTGTCTTCTGCTTATATCTGTGTTCATCCGTGTTCATCCGTGTTCATCCGTGTTCATCTGTGGTTCCATAGTTTTTTCCTCGATATTCTCCGTGACTGAAGTGGTGAGTAATTCGTCTTACTAAATCAGGTTATCGGTCGATTTCGATTGTGGTTGTATACACGCCGATTACGCCGTCGATGATGACTGCGGTTGGAGCAATATTGGTATCCCAGTCGGGTCCGGCTAGACTGACGTATCGGACGATCGGCGGGCCGGGATCGACTTCGCCGACGGTTACGAGTCGATACCAACTGCATTGTACCCTTCCGGATGCGAGATCGGTGCCGTACAGCATGATCCACTGGCCCTCTCGCATGTCTACCTCGTTGGTCGAGGTAATTGTCAACCGTACGCTTCCGCCGCCGTAGCCGCCGCCGAGAAAAGCGGTTGCGGCCGTATGCTCGCCGGTCGTCGACAAGTCGCGCTTGTAGCAGACCACCACGGAGACGGTGTAAAGCCGCTTCTCGCTATAGGGCAAAGTCGACTCGTTTGCCGCGGGCGTAACTGTGATAAACCACGAGTAGCTGCCCTCATGCTCCAAGCCGGTTGCTAACTGAGTCGGACGGCGTGTTCGATCCTCTGGCATGTGGAACACCAGGTCGTCGTGCCAGTGGAATATGCTCTCGGCCGCCTCGATCTGTTCATTATTCGGCAGTATTGGCAGGCTTGCGATCCAGTTGAATGTAATCCGATTGATCGGGCCAGTAGCACCACCCAAGTTGCCGATGATACCGTTAGCAACGCCCAGCGGGTCAATGGCAAATGACGTGGTTGTGGGTACGGGCGACCAGTTAATATTATTATTATGATCATAGTAATCCAGCATCCCGCGTACTTTAACATCACGCAATGCCGCCCGGCCGCAGGCCCCTGCGCGGTCGGCCTTGCCTGCCTCGACCAGTGTGAACCGGCCGACCGGTATCAACGCAGCCAGGCCCAACAGCCCGATCGCTATGACAAACGTCGAGATGAGCCCCTCCATCAGGCTGACTCCACGGTGGAAGGGGGAAGGGGGAAGGGGGAGGGAAGAAGGGGGAAGGGGGAAGGGGGAAGGGGGAACGAAACCGCATGCCCCTGTCCGCCTTCCGCCTTCCGCCTTCCGCCTTCCGCCTTTCATCTCACCGCCCTCCCATGCTTTGTGCCTGCCGGGCGAAGTCGCGCGAGTCGTCTATGCTGCTATCGGAGGCGACTTCGGCGGTGGTTATCAGCCCGGTTTGCGGGTTGATTGCAATCCAGAGATTTGTGAAGTCCGACCAATTAGGAACGTCTGGGATATTCTCCCGCTTGCCGATTAGCAGAAAGATCGGGTTGACTACCCGACCGTTAATATTCGCCGAGTAGAGCCGGTCCACCGATCCGTTTGGTGAAAACATAATGTAGATATCCTTCGAGATACCAAACGCACGTATGGTGGTTGGCGATGGTTCAGTGCCCGAGTATAGCAAATCGATCACCGTACCGGTGGGCAACTGCAACGGCCCGACGGCCGTTTTGGTCGGACGGCGAAATATCTTGTACGGCACTGGGTCGGACAGCGGTCCGCTCGGCCAAGGTAATATCTGTCCCTGGCTGACGTTTATTCGAAGTGTCAGCAATGTAGTTGTAGCACCAGTTGGAACACCACCCGGTGCTACCTCGTAAAACGGTCCCTGGTGGTTGAACTGCACCAGATCGCCTTCTTGGACTAGTGCAGTACTAATTGCCGGTGTAAAAGTAGCCGATACTGGGGCAAAACCACCTGCTATAGAGCCGATCTGCAACTGTGCCGTTGCACCGATCGTATCGCCGCCGTATGGCGCCGGTTGCTCGACCTGTTCGAGCACCATGCTGCATTCTTCCAGCCCGGGGAACCGTCGGATCAGCACGCCGCAGGGCCGGCCGGTGGCCAGTGCGTGGTTTCGCGCGACGCCGAGGTAGACGTTTACCGCCCGGGCCGCCTCGCGGATTCGTCTGCCCTCCAGCGCCGGCTGCATTGTCCTTGCGCCGGCAACCGCCAGGATCGCAATTATCGCAATGACAATCAGCATTTCGATCAGCGTCACGCCAAGGTGGAAGGGGGAAGGGGGAAGGGGGAAGGATCGTTTAGCCGCCGCGTCCTCGCGGCGTGCGTTCCCGGCGTGGACGCCGGGGCTAAACGACACTGACCACCGACAACCGATCTCCGAGGGCTTGTATCTCATGTTACCGCGCCTCGATTCGGTGGTTGTGGATGTTGTCGTAGTGGTCGCCGGTCCCGTCGGGTGCTCCGATAAGACTATTTCGAGCATATGGACTAAATGGTTCTGGAGGCGATAAATGAATGCCGTAAAAATAGCCGTTTGTAATGTTCTCGTCATCTATTACCAATCCAAGCCCTTGTAGCTGTGGAATTCCGTTATCATCAACGACGATTTTTCCGTCGGGTCCGGCGGAGTAGATCAACGGGATCAGGTGATAGGCATTGGGTCTAATGTCCGTACCACCATAGAATGTGTTCTGGCCATCATCGATATTGCGTGCATCGAATGGATCATGGCTTGTGATCGGACAGCCGATTTGAACGGCTGATTCGCCGGTAAATCCTGGTGCCCAGCGCAAAAACATAATCGGATGTCCCCAACCATCAAGAAACTCTGGCAATCCATCACCATCAATGTCACCGATTTCGCTCTGGCTGAAATTTTCCATAGCGTCGCCCCCGCAGGTCGAGACGATCATGTAAAGGCATTCCGCCGGGCCAAATCTCGCAACCAAATTTGCACCGTATCTAGTGAAGGCGGTATTGTATTGCTGATAATAAATGCAATGTACCGCAGGTTGTGGAACACTTCCCCATGGAAAAGAAATCGGTGGATTGTTGATATCATTCCAACGTTCCGGCATTTCCATCCGCATAAGGTCGCGTATGGCGTCCAATCGTGCTTCAGCAGCATCATATGGATTCATTCCGCTGGTGCTTATCGGCACACGTCGTGTCATGTACGAATCGTAGCGGCGCATGATGACCTGGTCGAGTTTTGCGATGGTGGCTTTTGTTTTCGCCTGGCGGGCGGTTTGGCGTGCGGCGTTCAGTGCGGCCAGTACGACGCCGGCCAGGATCGCAATGATCGTTACCGTGACCAATAATTCGACTAATGTAAAGCCGCGTTTCACGCGATGTTTCACGCAAAGGCGCAAAGGCGCGAAGGGGGAAGGCGGTAGGCGGTAGGCGGCAGGGCTGTTTAGCCGTCGTGCTTGCACGGCGCGTGGAGCGGCCGAACGCCCGGGCCGCGCCCGGCAAGCCGGGCGGCTAAACGGGTTGTGTCTTTGCGACTTTGCGTCTTTGCGTGATATTCGGGTGCTCATGGCAGTTCGTCCTCGAGCGTGCCCCGGCAGAAGTTGGTTTGGTTGTCGTAGTCGGCGGCGGAAAAGTTTGTTCCCGACTGCGTGTCGCGATAGTTAAGCGGCGATGTGCCGTTGTAATATATGCCGTCCATCCCGGCCGAGATGATTTGGAATGACCTTGGGTTGTTCCAATTTCGCACGGCCGCAGGTGAAGCGAGGTAAGGAATGCAGTTGCCGTAGTTGGCAATTACGAACACAGGGGTGCTGTTAAGCATGCCGTATTCTTGCCGTCCCAGCACCAGTCTGGGCCTGAAGTACACATACGGGGCGTTGCTGCCGCCGGTTGCGGGATGATATGTAATTACATTATTGCTGTTTAGGTCCACGAGACGAGTCTGGTCAAACTCGAACAGCAATGGCAGACGACTACCACGGTCGATTATATTGTTTCCATTGAGGTCTGCGGCTGGGGTGAGATCCCAGTTGCGATCCTGGTCTTCGCCCGGGTCGAACGGATCGGTAGGATTAGCGCTAAAACCTATCAAATTGGTAGAGCCGGCTGCTTCGGGTAGTCCGCCAAGACAAAAGACCATTGCTGCGGCAGGATCGAGGTTGTCAATATTGAAGGTGCCGGGCGCAGAGCAGATATCACCTTGAAGCCTCTGCCAAGGCGTTCCTGTAGTACCACTTGGTACCCCTGGCGTGTATCGCGGAAATGCCTTGCGCAGATGGCGAATCACGGCCGTCCTGGCGTTGTCCCGTATGGTTGCGTCAGTAGGATGGTTAACGCCCCAGAAATCGGGCGGGTAGTCGCCGAATTTTTCTTTGTAGGCTTTAAGCGCCATGTCGAGTTGGTTTATTTCCATGCCGACCACGGCGATTTTGGCACGTCGGCGTGCGGCGATGGCTGCGGCGGTTATCAACGCGGCCAGGATCGCAATAATCACGACCACCGCGAGCATTTCGACCAGCGTGAAGCCGTGTCGGGGTGGTTTTTGGGTGGTGTTCACTTTCGTTTCTCCTATGTGTTCTGCAAAAGGAAGATGGAACCACAGATGAACACAGATAAACACAGATGAAGAAAAGCCTGTGCTTATCAGTGTTCATCTGTGTTAATCTGTGGTTCCATTCCCATGAATAGTTGCAGTTTGAGTTTGAATTACGTTAGTTTCTGAATCAAACTGATAAGCGGCAGGAACAGTGCGATGACGATGAACCCGACCATCATGCCCAGGCAGATGATCATCAGCGGTTCCATCAGGCTCATCAGGCTTTCGGTGAGCACGGCGACCTCTTCGTCGTAGGTATCGGCGACCTTGTACAGCATGGTATCCAACTCGCCGGTCTCCTCGCCGACGTCGACCATGTTGATTACCATGTCGTCGAGAATCGGCTGGTTGAGTTTTGTCAGGTACAGCAACATTCCGAGCGGTCCGGCGATGAACATGAACCAGAAGAACAGCGCGACGGGGTGGAACGGCGCCTTTGCGTTTTCTTTCATCGGCAGTGCGATGGTTTCACCTTCGCGGATCGAGTCGTGCACCTTCGAGTACAGCCGCTCGAAGACCGCGTTGCCGGAGGTTTCTTTGGTGATGTACAGTGCTTCGAGGATCGGCACTCCGCTGGCCACCAGCGTTCCGAGCGTTCGCATGGTTCGGGCGATGATGTTCTTTTCGACAAGCTGTCCGAAGATGGGCATTTTTATGATGAACAGGTCCCATCCCATCCTGCCGGGCGGGAATTTTCGCACCATCTTCACAAACAGCCAAATCGATATGGGAAACAACGGCAGAGTCCACCAGTAGCTGCCCACAAAATTCGACATGACGATAAGCACCTGTGTCATCGCCGGCAACTCGGCGTCGAAATCGGCGAATATCTTGACGAACGACGGCACGATCTTCAACATGATGAACACCAGAATGCAGATGGCGAAGGTAACGACCGTTACCGGATACACCATTGCGCCTTTGACCTTTCGCTTGAGCGATTCGGCGCGTTCCTGGAACTCGGCCAGCCGTCGCAGGATGACCTCGAGTGCACCGCCTGCCTCGCCGGCTTTTATCATATTGACGTATAGCCGGTTGAACGCCTTTGGCGATTTCGCCATGGCCTCGGAGAGCGTGGCCCCGCCCTCGATCTCCTCGCAGACGTCGATAAGCGAGTTTTTCAGTGCGCCGGGTTTCGACTGTCCTTCGAGTATTTTCAGGCTGCGCAGTATCGGCAGCCCTGCGTCTTGCAGTATCGACAGTTGGCGCGTGAAGACGGTCAGGGTCTTCATTTTCACACCACCCAGTGCAAAGGTTTTGCCTTTATTTTTGGTAGTTTTCTTTTCGGCGGCACCGCGTCGGCCCCTTTTGACGGTTATTTTTGTGACGAAGTAACCGCTCTGGCGGATAATCGCCTGTGCTTCGTCCTGGCTGGGCGCTTCGACCGAGCTTTTTACTTCCTGGCCGGTGGCGTCCATCGCTTCGTATTGAAAAATCGGCATGGTTTTGCTCCTGTTATCACAGTGGCACCGGCGTCTCGCCGGTGGAATACAAATGTAGGCGTTGTCACGCGCCCCACCACACCGGCGGGACGCCGGTGCCACTGTGTTGATATCCATTCTGCCCCTAATTCAACTGGCCCCTAGCCCCTGGCCCCTAGCCCCCAATCCCTACGCTTCACTAACCGTTTCGCGGATAACTTCCTCGATGGTGGTAACTCCCGAGTAAACTTTTTCCAGCCCGGAGGTGCGCAACTGGTGCATCCCGGTTTGCATTCCGGCGTCGCGAATTTTATCGGTCGAGGACCCCTGGTTGACCAGGTCTCGAATCTGATCGTTTATGGTCATGAACTCGAACAGTCCGATTCGGCCCTTAAAGCCCGTGTTGTTGCATCTTGCACAGCCGCGTCCTCGGTAGAATTTTCT
>DAOWNK010000350.1 GCA_030642635.1 Pirellulales bacterium | reverse complement strand
CCGAGTGGATCACGTCAATCGAGGGTTCCACGACCGAGGAGATCGTCGAGGCCGTGCTGGAAGTTGCCGACCGCTCCGCATTGGTGATGGGCATGGGCAATATCGGCGGACCAGGGCTGGAACTGGTCCGATACTTCAGAAACCGTGGCACCACTGCGGAGCCGGCAGGCGAGGCGGTTGTACTTAAACAAGCAGCGTAATGTAGGGTGCGTGAAACGCACCAATTTATATAACCAACAATTATCGATTATGGTGCGTTTCACGCACCCTACAAAATAATGGACCTCACGAACACATCAATCGCCGTCGGGCTGATAGTCAGCCTGTTTTTTTCCGAACTGTTCGGTCTGGCCGCCGGCGGCATGGTAGTGCCCGGCTACGTCGCACTGTTTTTACACAAGCCGTTGAGTATCGTGCTTACGATCGCTGCCGCAGTCGCCACTTACGGTCTGGTCCGATTACTCTCGCGGTACGTCATTTTGTACGGCAAGCGTAAGACGCTGCTTATGATCCTTGTAGGTTTTCTCGTCGGCAGTACGATCCGTGCGGTTCCATTCGATTGTGTGGCAAACGTCGCTTCGATCGGAGGGGTTGCGTGTGATTTTTCGGTAATCGGGTTCATCATTCCCGGTCTGGTCGCCATCTGGATCGACCGTCAGGGACTAATCACAACCGTTTCGGCGTTGTTGACCTCGGCGGTAGTAGTTCGGCTCGTTTTAATTCTTTGTATTGTAAACATATAAATGCGGTTTCAAAACCAAAAAACAGTGGCACCGGCGTCTCGCCGGTGATTGAAAACCTCCAATTTTGCCACACCGGCGAGACGCCGGTGCCACTGATATCCATGTATCCACTAACATTCATGTATTTAGGGTTTTGAAACCACTTTTAGAGAAACGGAGATATTCGTATGAAGGGAATCTACTGGCGGCCGCGAATGGTCTCGCAAACGGCCATTGGTATCGTCGCACTGATGTCGGTGGCTGGAATAGTCGCCGTCGAGACGCTAAAGACGAAGGCCAGGCAACCCCACTACGAAGAGAAGCTGGCCGCCGCCGGTCTGGCAAAGCAGTGCATGGACGTCGTCCGCAGCGAGAGAGTCCGCCGTGGGCACCCGATCGACATCGAGCTGGACCCGGCCGGCACCGGACTGATTGGTGCAAAGATGACGCCGATTACAACCATCACCGGTTACCTGAACTCGAAACGCTCGTCGGCCAATCCGAACTTTGCCGCCGTGGTGATCGATCTGCTCCGAGAAGCCGGCGTGCGGGAGGGCGACCGTGTGGCAGTGGGTTACTCCGGCTCGTTCCCGGCGGCCAATATCGCGGTGCTGGCCGCATGTGAAACGCTTCGGCTACAGCCGGTCATTATCTCCAGCGCGGCCTCTTCGCAGTACGGCGCGAATTTTCCGGATTTTCTCTGGATCGACATGGAACGGCTTCTGTTCGACAAGGGGTTGATCTCGTTCCGCTCGCAGGCGGCCTCAATCGGAGGCCGGGAGGACCGTGGGGTCGCTATGTCGGACGATACGCGGAAGCTAGTGCGAGAGGCTATTGCCAAAAACGACCTGAATCTGATCGAGGCCGGCAGTTTTACAGAATCGATCGACCAGAGAATGAATATCTATAGCCGCGTTGCCGGAGAAACGCCGATCAGGGCATACATCAACGTCGGTGGCGGGGCGGTTTCCACCGGGCGGTCCTTCGGCAAGAAGCTGTACCGTACGGGGCTGAATGTAAAGGCCTCACCGGTCGCCGCACAGGTGGACTGCATGATTACCAGGTTCATGAGCGAAGGTATACCGGTAATTCACCTGATCCGGTTCAAGAGGCTTGCCGCCCGCTACGGTTTGCCCGTTGCCCCAAAGGTCACACCGAGCGTCGGCCAAGGAGGCGTCTTTGTTCGTTGTTGCTACAACCGCTGGCTTGCCGGCTGCGTGCTGCTTGTGGTCCTGGCGAGTCTCCGCATGGTCGTGTTGACCGACGTGAAATCGCTGATTTTCAACCGCGCCGTCGGGCGTCGTTCAGAGGGCGTTCGGCCGGCGCCGGTGCGTCTTGCCGAGTTGACCACAATCCCGGATACTCCGAAGACATTGCAGCCGTGCGAATCGGAGTTGATGGTATAGGTTTTCCGGCTCTTCCGTTTTTAGGTGCAAAACGCTAGAAACACGGCCTTCAGGCCGGCGGCCATCCCGCGTTGCTCGGCGATGAGCCGCTGGACCGATTCCGAGGCCCGGTCTAGGTGCAGACTCAGCCGGCTG
>DAOWNK010000362.1 GCA_030642635.1 Pirellulales bacterium | reverse complement strand
GGGAAACATACCGGGCCGGTACCGCCGCACCGGTGCGTGTCGGCACGGTCGCCGAGGCCGGCAGCCGCGATCTGCCCGACGATTGGGAGAAGTTGCACCGGTTCTATACCAGGAAACTGCTCCCGGAGGCCCTTGCAGCAAACGAAAAACTCATCTCTGCAATGCGGCCGCTGGACAAGGATTTCAAGGCGCCCGAATATCTGGCCAAGGCACTGAAGGCCGCCGCCTGCGACGGTGAGAAGCGTTACGTGCAGGACATCATCCGCGAGAGCCAATACCTGGCGCTGCGCGATAAGTTGGCTGAGTGCAGCGACAAGTTGCTCGCGGCCTCTTCGCCGAAGAGTGACGGTAGCTCCACGGCCGATAGAAGAGACGCCTCGGCATGTGCCTGGACATTCGCCCGAACCATAAGCAACCTCGACGCCGCCTACGCGGAGGGACGCTACGACGACGCCGTTCGGGTCCTGAGTGAACTGGCCGAACTGGCGGTGGGGGAACTGATTCCCGGCAAGCAGGTCGCTCCGTCGGCACGATTCACGTCGTTTACGAATCGGCTGCCGATCTACATCGACAACACCGGCGGCCGTCGGCGCGATTCATGGCCGATCGTGCTGAGCATTAAGACCATTCAGGCAATCGCAAAGGATTTCAATCCGGACAACTGCGCCATCGTTGCGCCTGGCCGGCGGATCGATTGGCCCGAGGCGCCGCACCAGATCGACCGGATCGACGAGCAAGTCGGCCGTGAGCTTTCGTTCCTTGCCGATATACCGGCGGATGCCAAGGCGACCTATTATCTATACTATTCTCCGACGGGCAAGCGCAACAAGCAGTTTGCCCGCAAGACCGGCACGTGCAACTCTTGGGACCCGCCCGCCGATATAAACATCGGTTGGGAATCAACCCTGATTGCGTATCGAACGTACGACGGTCATTTCGATTTCTTCGGTAAGTATTGGTACAAGAACGGCAAGAATGTCCAACGGCTGGTCTATCCGATCAGGACCAGCCATCACACGGAGCAGCCATGGGGTATCGACGCGCTGCACGTGAACGATACGTCCGGGCTGGGCGGCCTGACGCTGTACTTGGGCGATCGTTCCTGGGTTGTGCGGAACCCAGGGTGTAAAGGGGACCTGAAATTTACAAGGCGGATGCTTACGGCCGGGCCAGTCCGTGCCGCGGTCGAAATCACCGTCGATAACGTCATTTCCGACAAGCCGGATCTGTCGGTTCGGTACGTGTGCGTCATTTATGCGGAACACCAGGAAAGCGAGATCCGCGTGGCTGTCGACGGTGCCCCGGCGGAGATGCTGCTGGCCCCGGGCCTGACAAAATTGACCCGCGAGAAAAGGTTCGTCGACAAATCGCTCGGTTGCCTTGGCGCCTGGGGACACCAGGACGACATTATCGGCGAGGTAGGCGTGGGCTTGATCGTTCCGCCCGACAAGCTGAAGAAGGTGGTTGAACTACCCGGCGAAACTCGACTGCTGTGCGAGAATTCGGACGGTACTCTGTGTTAGTGGATCATCGGTGATTGGCGCCGCGGCCGGAGATTCCCCGTGGCACCGACAGTTACGGATTGGCGCCGGCGGATGCAGTCGTTGGGCGAACTTCTTCATCGCAATGTTGAAGTTACGCTTGGTGCGCTTGAAAAGCAGTAACCGTTCGCGGGGACTGTCCCGATTTTCGCGGCGCGAAGCCACGTT
>DAOWNK010000208.1 GCA_030642635.1 Pirellulales bacterium | reverse complement strand
GCTAAACGCCAGTGGGCTGGCCGACCTGCTGCAAGCCGACTCGGCAGCAGATACGGTTCCTGATAGTCCGGCCAATGTCACGACTGATATTCCCGAGGAAACAGCGGTTGAAAGTGCGGCGCGAGAGCCGGTCCCATCAGACGCCGACCAGAAAGATGCTCGCCGGCTTATCAAGGAAGTCTATGGCGATGAGTACAAAAACGCCAAAGACAATGAACAAAAACAGGTTCTTGCCAAAAAACTCCTCGACAATGCACTGGAATCACAGAACTTGGCCAACCGTTACGCACTGCTTCAGGCAGCCTGCAACCTTACCGTGAAGTGCGGCGATGTTGTGGCTGCTTTCAGCGCCATCGACGAAATGAGCCGAACGTTCCAGGTTGACCCGATAAAGATGAAAGTCGACGTGCTTAATTCCTTGCTGAAGAAAACGAAGCTTTCGACCGGGCGCGAATCTGTTGGCCAGATCGCTCTGCAATTGGCCGACGAAGCGATTTGCACGGCCGACTTCGACTCGGCGAAAAAGTCGGCCGGGATTGCACTGTCCGAGGCACGCAAAGCCAGGCAAGGGAAATTCGTCAAACAGATTGCGGAATTGACAAGGGATATCGAAAAATTCTCCAAGATGCACAAGGATGTCAAAGCGGCGGAAAAGGTGCTGGAACGCAGTCCGGCAGACCCGGATGCAAACCTATTAGTGGGCAGGTTCCGGTGCTTTGTAAACGGCGATTGGGCAACTGGGCTGCCGATGCTGGCGCTGGGCAGCGATGCAACTCTGCGGGCACTTGCCGCGCAGGAATTGAAAGGGCCGTCCGACCCGACCGAGCAAGGGCGGTTGGCCGACGGTTGGTGGAATTTGGCCAAGACCGAAAAAGGTTTAATCGAGCAGCGTCTTTACCACCGGGCGGCATATTGGTATCGGCAAGCGGCCCCAAGGCTGACCGGACTGATGAAAGCCAGTGTCGAGAAGCGGTTGGCGGAAATTGGGGACAAAAATCTGTTCTCTGCGGACAAAAGCCTGGAACGTTCATCCAGTGGCAGTTCGGGTTACGTGGGCACGTTCTCTGCGAACAAGAGCCGGGGCCACAGGGTAATTCCACCCGACGCCAAAAAATTTCGAGGACACTATTACAAAGTGATCGGGACACCGATGACCTGGCACGTTGCCGGCCGGGAATGTGAAAAGATGGGCGGGCATTTGGCTCGTATTGAATCGCCGCAGGAGCAGCAGTTCGTCAACGAGCTAACTGGAAAACGGTGATATTGCTGGATAGATGGCTCCGACGAATTCCAGGAAGGGCGGTGGTTTTTTGGTAATGGGACGAAAATTGCATACACAAATTGGGATCATGGAGAACCTAATAACGTTAATAACAAGACTGAACATTCGATGGTAATTGGGCGGTCAAGAACATGGAACGATGATTGTTCGTCAAGGCGTTTTCGTTTCATATGTGAATGGGACAGTGTGTACGCCCGACCCACACCCAAAAGACCTGCAAAGAAAAGACGACTTCCACGAGGGGCTATTCGATTTGCAGGACATAGCTACATGTGGTTCGACCAACCGGTAACCTGGCACGTGGCGAAGCGGCTGTGCGAAGAAACGGGCGGGCATTTGGCCCGCATCGAATCGAAAGAAGAAAATGAGTTTATCAAAAAGCTGATTGAAAACGGAAAACATGGTTTCTACTGGATTGATGGCTCTGACGAAGCTGTTGAGGGGATTTGGGTGTTCAGTGACGGTAGAAAGGTGACTTATACGAACTGGAACAGGTCACAACCCGGTGTGATACGTGGTGGTGTCCCTAATCACTCCATGTGTATCCGTAAAGAGAATGGACTATGGCACGATGATCGCAACGGCGAACGTAAAGGATTCGTATGCGAATGGGATTGAGGTAGGCCGGGTCGCGACCCGGCGAATTGAACGATATTGCGGCAAACTATTGCCGGGTTTTCAACCCGGCCTACAGATTGGTTGCCCGATGGTGGGGCGTGCCACCTACCGTCCCCACGCAGTTTACCTGCGTGGAGCGTCTGTTTGGCAAGGACGCCATGGCCGGGAGGGGTGTAGGGTGCAGACATTCGCTCCACGCAGGTGAACTGCGTGGGGGCGATTCGATGCGCGACGTTGGTAGTTGACAGCCCCTGTTTCACAAGGCATATTACATTTTCAATATGCCGGCGTTTACAGGAATCAACACTCAAGGATACCCACTGTGACCATGACCTCACGTCAACGCTGGTTTGCTTTGCTTGAAGGCAAGCCGGCCGACCGGATTCCGACCGATTATCAGGCGACCGACGAAGTAACCGCCCGGCTGCTGAAAGATTTGGGCTGCGACGATGAGGAATCGCTGTGGCGCAAGCTGCACATCGACTGTCGCAAGTTCGTCGAGCCGGTATGGCGGCGGCCGGACGATTGCGAAGACCCGAAGGCCGATATGTGGGGCATTCGGTATCGCTCGGTCGACTACGGCACCGGCGCGTACGACGAGCCGGAGTTCATGCCGCTTGCCAACGTTGACTCTGTGGAGGAGGTTCACGCCCATCGCTGGCCCGACCCGGATGAGTTCGACTACGGCCCGATTACCTGTGCGGTAGAGTCTGCCGACGGCTATCGTCCGATCCATGCAGGCTGCTACGAGCCGTTTCTGCTGTACGGTTATATGCGCGGGCTGGAGACAGCGTTCGCCGACCTGGCGTTGCAGCCGGAGATAGCCGAGGCGATCCTGGGCCGCATTCTCGATTTTTACTACGAGCACCATCGCCGCATATTCGAGGCCGGTGTAGGCCGGATCGACCTGACGTTCGTCGCCGAGGACCTCGGTGCACAGACCGGGCCGCTGATGAGCCTGCCGATGTATCGTCGGTTCCTGTTGCCCGGTCAGATCAAGATGGCCGAGTTGGCGCGATCCTACGGCGTCCATGTGATGTACCACACCGACGGCGCTGCCCGCATTTTCATTCCTGACCTGATCGAGCGGGTCGGCATCGAGGTACTCAACCCCATCCAGTGGCGTTGCCCCGGCATGGAGCGCGAGGCCCTGGTGGCCGAGTTCGGCGAGAAGATCATCTTTCACGGCTCGATCGACAACCAGCAGACGCTGGCGCTCGGCACGGTCGACGACGTGGTTGCGGAAGTGCGCCAGAGCGTGGAGATTTACAAAAATGCCCGATGGATTTGCGCACCGTGCCACAACATCCAACCGGTCAGCCCGACCGAAAACATCGTGGCGATGTACGAGACGATCCACGAGATCGGCCGGCGGTAGGGGGAGAAAAGGGGGACAGGCGCGCTTATTGGCTAGTGAAAGCGACCCTCGTCGATAAGCGCGCCTGTCCCCTTTTCTCCTCTCGGAAAACGCCTGCCACGTTTGCCCGCCGTGTATTCACGGCGGGCTAAATGTGAGAATATAACTGAACGCCTTTGGTGCAGGAGTAACGTAAACCAGGCCGCGGCTGAGCCGGGTTTCGGCCGGGCCGATGGGTTTGTTTTCCTTGTCGAGCGCCACGGCGGTTGCCGTACGACCGTCAAGTGAAACACCGAACGACGAGCACTTGCCCACCGGGATCACCTCGACCGTGCCGTCGGCGTGCTTATGTACGATCATCTGGCCGTCGCAGGCCGCCTTGTCGAATCGGGTGAACCGGCCGCGACCGTTGGCATAAATATACGCCGGCGAGTCGACGTAATCGGCCCGATGGCCATCGACCAGTTTGCTCCACGCAACCAGCTTACCCTCCTTGGTATCGCTGACGACCCAGCCGTTCGGCGGTAGTATGGCGTCGGCGACCTTCCATGTCTCGGTTGGGTGGCCGTTGACGACAACCTTCAGCCCGTTGGAATATATCGTGGCGATTTGCGACCGCCGGAACGCACCGCCGGCCACTGCGGCAGAGGTATCCAGCAGCTTTCCATGCTCGTCGGCGTAGCGGATGTCGGTGGCAATCTCCTGTGCGTATCGTGCATGCACCTGTTGCAAGCTGAAGTAACTCCGCACCGTGTTGGTTATGCCGCCTTGCCTGACCAGAAAACCCGTGTGACCGAACGCCAACGTGGCGGCCAGGAACCGGTCGAGCCGTGCTTCCTGCACTTCCGGCGTTGAGCCGAGCCTTTCTTTGCGGCCGAAGAACATGTTGGGCGCCCCCATGCCGAAATTGCAGCACAGCGGATGTAGCTTGCGGAGATCGAAATCGACCAGCCAGGGGTTTTCCGGTAGCCTGGCCCGTTGGTCTTGCGCGTAGTTGCCGTCGGTCAGCCCGCAGTAGTACCAGTGATTGTTGCCCTCGCTGTAGACCGGCCCGTTCCATGTCTTCTTCTGGTGCAGCATGATCTCGCCATAGGAGTAAAACGTGGCGGCAAACGTGCCGGCGCCGGGCACTCGGGCGTCAAAATCGCAGCGCTGCCAGGGCGTTACGCATGTGTGTACGTCGCAGTAAGCCGTGTCGAGCTGGAACTTCTCTTGAATCACAGGTGCCAGCTTTGCCTCAAGTTCAACCGCTCGCGCTGGCTTCAGGCTGTAGCATCGTCGCCAGGCCCTTTGCCAATCGCCGTTTGAAAGGCGAGTCACACAGTCTTCGTCCCAATGCTCGTTGACCGGTGCGTAGTCGACGTATTGGTTGTAAATTCCATAGCGGAACCCCAATGCTCGAATCTTTCGGGCGTAATCGGCTTGTCCCTGGTCGCCGCCTTTGCCAGGCGCAGCACGGGTTCGCATAGTAAAGCTTTCCTCGCCGTCGCGCCAGCCGCTCTCATGGTCGGTGATGACCATCTTCGTCATGCCGTACCGTGCAACGCTTTTCCAAAAGTCATAGTCGCGCTCGCGATTACGCGCACCATGTGACCGCCATACTCGTTCGCCGGCCACGTGCATCCAAGGCGATTTTGGGTTCGGCACGTTCGGCAATACCTCCTCGAACCTCGGCGAGACGGTCAGGAACAACCGCTCGAAGCAGTCGTTCCGCCGACCGTCGGTCTTGGGCAAATACCGCGAACCGCCGTTGTACGTGGCGCCGTCTTCCTCTACCGCGTTCTTTACCCACAGAAGCGAGGCGTTCGACCGTGTATGGTCCACTAATGCAAAGACGAACAACGGATTATCAGGCTTGCCGGTGACCAATACGGCGGGCCGGCCTCGCCAATCGCCGGTCAGGTATGGAAGTGTGACAAGCCGTGGGTTATCGACACCCACTGCCCGACCGAACCGCACCTCACCCACACCGCCGCCGATGCACTTCACGTCGACCACCAACGATTTTTGCCAAAGGCGAAACGTGTATGTCAACTCGGCAGTTTGTTCGCCAAATGAACATTGCCATGTGGAAACAACCGTATCGCCGATCTGCTCGCACCGCAGCAGTTTCGTTTTTTCCGGTGGAATGTGTTTTGATTTGTCTTTCAATACGAAGTAAACGCCGCCGTCGGCCATCGGCTGAAACGGGCCGCTACCGCCGACCCACTCGGCGGTCACGTCGCCCAGCGTGCCGGTGGCCGGCTTGTAGCGATACACCAGGCGCCCGTCGTTGCCGCGATAGTGGAACTCGAAGGTATCGCCCGATTTTTCCAGGCCGATCTTGAACTCGGTTGTAAGATTATCCGGCAAAATGGTTTCCTCTCGGGTGGGGAACGGCAGGCGGCCCGGCCCGGTGTTCGTGCCGACCGTTTGGCCGGGAAACGGCTCGATGCCTCGTTTGGGTCTCGGATCGAATTCAAGCGACGGCAACTGCTCCTGGTAAACGACCAGGTTGTCGAAGTACAGTGTCCGGTCGTTCTTGTTCTGCACTTTCTGAGAAATGAACTTTGCTACGTGGCCAACGCCATGAGGCTTTTGGCCAGGCCGATGATTTTTCGTGGGAGCAACCATATGTGGGTAATCGTCGATAATTCGTTTCGGAGAATCTGCTGGCGCAGGGC
>DAOWNK010000041.1 GCA_030642635.1 Pirellulales bacterium | reverse complement strand
TTCACCGGCGGCGGGACCGGTGGGCACCTGTTTCCGGGGCTGGCCGTGGCCGGGCGGTTGATCGGCGAGGCGTCGCGTGCGCGGATCACCTTTGTCGGCAGCGGCAAGCCGTTTGAGCGGCGACATGTGTCGGCCGCCGGGTTCGAGTACATGGCGTTGCCGTGCCGGCCGTTGCCGCAAAACGCGGTTCCAGGCCGAGCCACCCGGTGGTTGGCACGGCGTGCTTCGTTGGTTTGTGCATCGTGGGCGAAAACCCGCTCGAACCTTCGTTGTCGATGTCCTGTGCGAGTTACAGGCACTCCAATTCGACGCACGCAAGTTGGATGCCATGCCAACACTGGTCGTGGGCATGTTTCGACGCCGGTTCACATGGCCACGCAAGCGTGGCCATGGCACCAGACTTCAGAACATCGGCTCGTCGTACTCGGCGGCAGCGGTGGGGCCGGGTCGCTAAACGAGAACGCACCCCGGGCACTGTATAAAATCCGCTCGCAACTGAACGGCTGGAAGGTCGTTCACATCTCGGGCGAGCAGGGTTTTGCGTCTACCCGGGAGTTGTACGACAAACTCGGACTGCAAGCGACCGTGGCCGATTTCATACCAGAGTTGCCCGACGTATTGGCCGCGACCGACATGGCGGTTTCCCGAGCCGGCGGCACGACGCTGGCCGAATTGTCCGCCGCCGGCGTTCCGGCAGTGCTGCTGCCGTATCCATACGCTACGGACGATCATCAGCGTGAAAACGCCGAGGTATTTGCCAATGCCGGCGGCGCGGTGATGATCGACCAGCGGGAGGTCTCCGGCCGTCTCGACGACCACCTCTCCGATGTACTCTCGGACCTTTTGGATAATTGCTCCAAGCGGGAGCGGTTTTCGGCCGCCATGCGTCGCCTGGCCCGACCGGAGGCCGCCGAGGACGTGGCTGCGATGATCTTGGAGTTAGCCGGGCTCGAACACCGGCGTTCCATGCTGCACACGGCCGCATAGATGTTGTGCCATAAAATTGCTTTTCGGTAGTACGGCGGCTTAAAACATTCGCTGTCGAGTCGCCGTGCCGGCGATTTCTAAACGGGATGTGGAAAAGACGCCGGCAACCTGGAATTATGCCGACCATGCTCCGTTGGCGAATACTTTTGGGAATTGTGATAACGGCGGCCCTGGTCGGGCTGTGTTGGCTGGACCATTATGCGTCGGTGCCCGGCGCGTGGTTGTTTCCCATAGCGGTTGTTTTCATCTTGCTGTCCGGCCGCGAGGTGCTTCAATTGTCTGCGGCGGCCGGTATCCGCCCGTTGGCGTGGATGGTCCACTGCGGCAACCTGCTGTTGTTTACCAGCAACTGGCTGCCGCTTAGATGGAACATTTGGAACATATTTTCGTCCGAGTATCCCGCGGCGCCGAGCAACGAGCCGCTGTTTGCACTGGCGATTGTCGTGCTTTTGGTCTTCGGCGGCGAGATGTATCGTTTTCAGAAGCCCGGCGGTGTGTTGACCAATGTATCGGTCGCGGTGTTTACGATCGTCTATATCGGGCTGATGTTCAGTTGCATGGCACAACTGCGAATTACTTGGGGAATTTGGGCCTTAGCGTCGCTGATTGTGGTGGTAAAGGCGGGCGACGTCGGGGCATATACCGTCGGCCGGCTCCTGGGACGGACAAAGATGGTGCCGATCCTCAGCCCCGGTAAAACGGTTGAAGGAGCGATCGGTGCATTGACGTTTGCCTGCGCCGCCTCATGGCTGACGTTCGTCTGGCTGATGCCGTTGACCGTACCAGGGCATTATCGTGCCGGCCAGTCGTGGGGTTGGATTCCGTTCGGGCTACTGGTTGGTGTGGCCGGCATGGTGGGCGATCTGGCCGAATCGCTAATCAAGCGTGACGTTGGGCGGAAAGATTCCAGTCGTTGGTTACCCGGCTTCGGCGGTGTGTTGGATATAGTCGATTCGCTCTTGCTGGCGGCCCCGGTCGCATGGTTCTGCTGGGCGTTGGGGGTGGTGGGGAGATGAAGGGGGAAGGGGGAAGGATGAAGGGGGAAGACGGATTTCAGATGTTCCCTCTTCCCCCTTCCCCCTTCTGTACTCGATTGACCGCGACCGCCCAAAGTGCTATTATGCATATAAAGGGGCTGGGGGTAGTAAAATGTCGATACGGGTCATTTGTCCCAATGGGCATACCTTAACAGTTGACGACAGCCTTGCCGGCAAGGTTGGTTTGTGTCCGATATGCAAGGCCAGAGTTCAGGTTCCCAGGTTGCGTCCGGACGATCTGTCGGAAGATGCGATCATGGACATTTTGGGTCCTCACCATGACAAGCCGGCTCGTCATGCGGCGACCAGGGAACAAATGGTCGAGTCGGCCATCCAGCCGTCCGACGAGGCGAGTTCTCCGCCGAAGAAGAGTTGCCACAAATGCCATCGAGAGATATCGGTGAGAACTCATATTTGTCCGTACTGTCACACGTATATTGCCGACTTGAGCGACTTTTAGAGACTAAACTTTCATATACCTTAGTTTTGCTATCTCCCCATGGTCCGATGGCGTAGGCCAGTGTGCCGACGCCGATCTTGATGATTGAAACCGCCATCTCGGTTGTCAGTTCCAAGGCAGTGTTGACGCTGTTCGGCGCCTGCGACCGGCATTTGCGCAAAATTTGCGAGGTGCTCGGCGTGAGTGTTTCGGTGCGCGACGGCCGAATTCATATCGAAGGCGACCAGCAGGCGGTGGGCTGGGCGACCGAAGTTCTCGATCAACTCCAGGTGTGCGCAAATCGGCACGGCGAGCTTTCCGCAGACGACGTTGCACGCGTGCTGGCCTCGGTGACCGCCGGTCGGCCGTCGGCCGAGTGTCCGCCGGTCGAGGTTTTTCGCGCCTTGCGGCAAATCCGGCCGCGGACCGCAGGCCAGGCCGGATATATCGAGGCGATCCGCAACAATGACGTAGTATTGTGCAGCGGACCGGCCGGGACCGGCAAGACCTACCTGGCCGTGGCGATGGCAGTCGCCTCGCTTAAGCAGGAGACTATACGAAAGATCGTGCTGGTCCGCCCGGCCGTCGAGGCGGGCGAGAGCCTCGGCTACCTGCCCGGCGACCTACAGGCGAAGATCAACCCCTACCTCCGCCCGCTGATGGACGCACTTAACGAAATGATGGATTACGATCTTATCCAGCGCTACAAGGAAGAGGACTTGATCGAAGTGATCCCGTTGGCCTACATGCGCGGTCGCACGCTCAACGATGCGTTTGTCATACTGGACGAGGCACAAAATACAACCGTCGCACAGATGAAGATGTTCTTGACACGGATGGGTACCGGATCGAAGATTGTCGTCTCCGGCGATACCACGCAGATCGACCTGCCGCCGCACACTCGCAGCGGGCTGATCGACGCGATGGACCGGCTGCGTGGAATCCAGCGCGTTGGTTCGGTGAAACTTACCTGTGCTGACATCGTTAGGCATCCGTTGGTGCAGAAAATTGTTAATGCTTATGAACATCGTTCGAGGAAGAAATAGTGGATAGTTTTCATATTGGTTTGCTTAGCCCCGGCGTCCACGCGGGGAAGGCACGCCGCGTGAACGCGGCGGCTAAACATTTCTACCCACTATTCACTACCCACTATCCACTACCCCCATGACCACCGGCAACCAAAAACGAACTCGCTCAGAACGTGTGGCCTCGCTGGCGATGCCGCCCGGCCAGTGGGAGCGCGCATGGTCGAACCTTAGCCGGCGCGACATGCTGGTGCGGATCGGCCTGACACTGCTGGCCGCGGTCGCCATGGTGATCGTAATCCGTGGGTGGAACCCGCCGTTCAGCTACCGGACCGGCTACGTGCCGCAGCGCGACATCGTCGCCCGGGTTTCGTTCACCCAGGCCGACCAGGTGGCGACCGAGGCGGCCAGGCAGCGTGCCCGCAGCCAGGCGTGTTACGTTTACACGCACGACCCTGCGCCGTTGGTGCAGCTTCGCGCGTCGTTGCACAACGCGGTGGTCGAGTTGACCTCTGCGGAGAAGCTGGACGATCTGGACCGGCAATTATTGAGCGATTTTCAGTTTACTGCCGCCGCCGATTCACACCAGCCGAGCAAGGCCGAGCAAGAGGAGCAGTTTCAGAAGTTTCGTACGGCGTTTACCGGCAAGGAGAACCCGGAAAAATTTGCCGGTGCGATTGCCGCCGCCTTTACCCCGTTCGAGGAGCACGGCTTGCTGGAAAAGCTCCCGACGACGCCGAGTGAAGGCAACCAGGAAAAGATTCTGGTCGGCTCAAACGTTCCGCACGAACCGCCGCAAGTCGTCAAGGTAAGCGATGTGTTGATCGGCGACGGCACTGCACTGCGCGAGAGCCTGCTTAAGCAGCTCGAAGCGGCCGAGTTGCCGAATGCGGCCGATCTGGCCGACCGGCTTCAGGCGTGGATTCGACCACGGCTGTCGCCGACCTTACAATTGGACGATGCCGGCACCAAACATGCGAAAGACGATGCGGCCGCGTCGGTCGAAACCGAGTTGGTCTCTTACAAGCCTGGGGAATTGCTGGCCGAGGCGGGCAAGCCGCTGGACGCCCAAGAGATGGAGCGCCTGCGGTTGGAATACTGCGCCATGTTGGCGCAACGCCCACTTGGTGTGAAATTCGTTCGCGCATCGGCCGCATTGATGATGATTTTCGGCATGTTCATCCTGTGCGGTGTGTACATGCGCTATCGCCAGCGAGGGCCGCTTGCCAGCACGGTGCGGTTGACCGTCATTCTGCTCCTTGCAGTCGTCACCGTTTCTGTTGCCCGCTGGGCGTCCGCCGATGCGTGGCGGGCGGAGATCATCCCGCCGATGCTGTTCGGCATGACTGTGGCAATTGTATATCGACAGGAACTTGCGCTGTTGCTCTCCGTAGTGCTTGCGCTGGTGCTTGTAATAGCGATCTCGCCCGGGCTGCAAGAGTTCGTTCTGCTTATCGGCGTGACCACTGCCGCCAACCTGAACGTGGGCCGAATCAGAAGCCGTTGCAAGCTGATCTACGTGGGGTTGTTCGCCGCAGCGGTCGCCGTGCTGTTGTACGTCGGATTGGGGTTGATCGACAACCAACCGCTTGGCTCGGCGCTGTTGACCGATGCCGCTCGCAACGGCCTGTGGGCGCTTGCCGCCGGATTCTTGATGACCGGGCTGCTGCCGTTTGTCGAGCATTTATTCGGAGTGCTCACCGATCTTAGCCTGCTGGAGTTGGGCGATGTCGCCCACCCGCTGCTGCAAGAGTTGGTCCGCCGCGCACCGAGCACTTATAACCATTCGATTACCGTCGGCTCGATTGCCGAGGCCGCCGCCGAAAGCATCCACGCACGTGGGCTGCTGTGCCGCGTGGGTGCGTACTTTCACGATATCGGCAAGATGCTCAAGCCGGGTTACTTCATCGAGAACCAGGGCCAGGAGGCCAACCGACACGAAGACCTCGCGCCGGCAATGAGCACGCTGGTGATCATCGCACACGTCAAGGACGGCGCCGACCTTGCCCGGCAACATCACCTGCCGCAGCCGATTATCGACATGATCAACCAGCACCACGGCACTACGCTGGTCGAGTTTTTCTACGAACGGGCGGCCGAACAAAAACAGTCGGACCCCAACGGCGGAGAGGTCGACCAGAGCACGTACCGCTACCCAGGCCCCAAACCGCAAACCAAGGAAGCCGCCGTGCTGATGCTGGCCGATAACGTCGAAAGCGCAAGCCGCACGCTGATCGACCCGACACCGAAACGCATCGAAAGCCTTGTGCGCGAAGTGGCCGAACGACGATTGCACGGCGGACAGTTCGACGAAAGCGGCCTGACGCTGCGTGAGCTGCGCACTATCGAAAAGAGCATGGTAATGTCGCTGACATCCATATACCATGGACGAATTAAATACCCGGATGGGAAGGGGGAAGGGAGAAGGGGGAAGGGGGAATGATGAATATATCCCCCAATCCCAATCCCTAATCCCTATTTCCCATGTTCACAATCGACATCGCCGACCAGCAAAGCGACCTGCCGTTGGACGAGCAGCGGCTGAAGGATGCCGTGCAGGCAATACTCGCAGAGGCGTCGATCGCCGAAGCGCAGATCAGCATTGCGGTGGTCGACGACCCGACTATCCGGGGGTTGCATAGAAAATACCTCAAAGTAGACGAGCCGACCGACGTGCTGAGTTTTGTGCTGGACCGCGGTGAATCGAGCCTGGAAGGCGAGGTGATCGTCAGTGCCGAGACTGCCCGGGCGGCGGCGCCAAGGTACAGCTGGCCGGCCGAGGACGAGTTGCTGTTGTACGTCGTCCACGGTATGCTGCACCTGGTCGGCTACGACGACACAACGGAAGAAGAAAGAAACGAAATGCGTAGGCAGGAGCGGGCACATCTGAGTCGCTTCGGATTGAAGGAGAGAAGAAAAGAAGGGATTAGGGATTAGGGATTGGGGATTAGAATTGATATTACGTTTTTTCCAATCCCTAATCCCTAATCCCTAATCCCTGTATCCACCATGAACCCGGACTTGGCATTTTACATTGCATTGGCAGGCTTAATCGTGACCTGCCTGGCGGCGATCGGCACCCGGTCGCTGACAGAGTTCTCTCCACACGAGTTGAAGGAGATTTGCCGCCGCCGCAACTCACCCGAGTTGCTCGGGCAGATACTGCGTCGCCACGATCAGGTCGCCTTGGCGGCCGAAACGCTGCAAGTGATCGCCACCGCAACGTTCATAATCGCCGTGGTGTTTTGGACCTTGGCCGGCTCGCACGGCGAAGGACCACCGGCTTCGGCAGTGCTGATATCGAGTCTGGCGATCGGTGCACTGGCGCTTTTGGCAGCCGAAATCTGGATTCCCTGGGCAGTTGTTCGACTCTGGGCCGAGCCGTTTTTATATTACACATGGTCGGCTTGGCAGGCCGTCGGTTACGTGCTGTTCCCGTTGGTGCTGGCCGCCCGATTCGTCGATGTAATACTGCACCGGCTGGCCGGACGTGCACCGGAAGGGCCGGATGAAGAATCGATCGAAGACGACATCCGCACGATTGTTGCCGAGGGGCATCGCGAGGGGTTGCTCGAAGAGGACGCCCGAGAAATGATCGAAGGGGTGATCGAGTTTGGAGAGGCCGACGTCTCCGAGGTAATGACCCCAAGGACCGACATGATCTCGATACCTAAAACGTTTTCCTGGCAGGAGGTTGTCGAGTTCGTAGTTGAAGTCGGCCACACGCGGATACCGGTTTACGACAAGAACCGCGACGATATCGTCGGCGTGCTCGTTACCAAGGACCTGCTCGGCGAGTTAGCCAAAGGCCTCGACGAGTCGCGCAGAGCGTGGACCGAGTTGCTGCGCAATCCATATTTTGTGCCTGAAACCAAGCCGATCGACGTGCTCCTGCAAGAGTTTCAACGCACCCGAAACCACATGGCGGTGGTGCTCGACGAGTACGGCGGCGTGGCCGGGTTGGTCACCATAGAAGACGTGCTTGAAGAGATCGTCGGCGAGATCGTCGACGAATATGACAAGGACCTGGTCGACGGCATCCGCCGGGTAGACGACGGACTGTTCGAGTCGCTCGGGAAGGTCCACATCGACGAGATCAACGAACGGCTCGACCTTGCACTGCCGGACGACGGAGAGGTCGACACCATCGGCGGGTTTGTGTTTACCGAGCTTGGCCGCATGCCGGCCGTCGGCGAATCGCTGGTTCGAGACGACGTGCGAATCACCGTGCTGGAAGCCACGCCGCGCAGGATCGAACGCGTGCGGATAGAAACGGGGATTGGGGATTAGAGATTAGGGATTGGGGATTGGAATTACACTGTTTAGCGGCGGGGCTTGCCCCGCGCTTGCCGGGTAACACATTTGACGATATACTAATGGGACAGGCAGATTGAAGAAGATGTACGCGCCGGCAAGTTAGACGAGATCGCAGATCGGGCCGTCAGGGAATTCCAAGAAGACAGTTGATACTGATAAAACACAAAGCGAGGAGGCAGAACACATGAAAGCCCTCGACATGACTCCTGTTGTCAAGAAATACGGCGGATATTTTGTCGCGCTAAGTGACGATCGGAAAAAAGTATTAGGAAAAGGCCACAGTCCAGAAGAAGCACTCAAGGAAGCAAAAGATGGCGGCGTGGAGAACCCAATCCTGGCGAAGATTCCCGAAGACAACAAAAGCTACTTGCTGTGAAAACCTTTAAGTTCCCATACCCCACCCAATGGCGACCGAAAAAACCGACGCCATCGTCCTGAGAACCGTCGAGTTCAGCGAAACCAGCCTTGTGGTCACGCTATTCACCCGGGAATTCGGTAGAATAGGCGCCATGGCAAAAGGAGGCAGACGGCTAAAAGGCCCCTTCGAGTCTGCTCTTGACCTGCTGGCCCTATGTCGAATAGTCTTCCTCCACAAATCGTCCGACGCGCTCGACCTGCTGACCGAGGCCAAGCTCTTGCGACGGTTTAGGCCGCCCGGCCGTGAGCTTGGCGGCCTTTACGCCGGGTACTACGTCGCCGAGTTGCTGTCCGGGCTGACCGACGATGACGATCCTCATCCGCAGTTGTTCGACCTGGCAAACGAAACCCTGGAAGCGATTATCGCCGGAGAACCGGTACCGCGAAGAATCGTGCGATTCGAGCTTGGCACGCTACGGTTGCTCGGACACGTTCCGTCGCTTACAAGCTGCGTGGAATGTGCCGTACCAGTCAAATTTGTCGGCCGTGTCGCCTTCGGGCTGATCGACGGCGGTGTGCTTTGCAAAAATTGTCGAGCGGGAAAGAGACAAGTTATCTCGGTCAGTGCCGGTGCATTACGAACCATGACACAACTGGCCGATTTGAACAACCAAACATGGAAACGAATAGAAATCAAACCACGCACGCTCGGCGAAATCCGCGGCGTGTTGAACCACTACATAACGCACCTGCTTGGTAGAAAACCGCGTATGCACCGCTATTTGTCATGAATATTTAGCCCCGGGTGAATACACCCGGGGCTACCGGAAAACGCTCGCTACCTTTGCCCGCCGTGTATTCACGGCGGGCTAAATATGAATTCCCGGATACTCTCACTACCCCCTACCCAAATGTCAACTCCGGCAACCAGATTCCTGATCCTCCTGCTCGTCTGCATCTTCGGCACCTTTGCCGGTTGTGCAAGCGTGCCGCCGGTCCCTGCACAGACAAACGCCCAAGCGTCGGAACAAGGCAACGACCACGACGCAGACGGTGACGGCTGGCTATGGAACCGAATCACCGGCCGGGACTCGGCGGCAGCCGAACAGCACAATCCGTTGCCGGTGGTGCCTGCCTCGGCCACTGAGTCGATCGACGATGCCACTGCCGTATCTTCTTCTGTCGTGCCGGCGACCGGTGCCTCGGCGGTTCCGCCGTCACAGTTAAAACCGGAAGACGCTAAGCCGGAAGAGAAGGCCAGCTATGGGCTATCGGACTTCAGCCCGGAGAAAATCGGCAAGACGATCAAAAAGATGACCGGCTACGGGCCGAACGAACAGATCGCCCGGTCGCTGCTTAAAGAGGGCGAGACGCTGTTTCACCAGAAGAAGTACGACAAGGCGGCCGGACGGTTCGCCTCGGCCGCCCAGCGCTGGCCCGACTCGGCCTTGGAGGAAGACGCCATGTTCCTTCTGGCCGAAAGCTACTTCTTCTCCGACAAGTACCCCAAGGCACAAGATGCATACGACGAGCTTCTGAAAAAACACGACAACTCGCGGCATCTGGACACCACGTGCAAGCGGTTGTTTTCCATCGGGCAGTATTGGGAGAAGCTCGACGAGTCGAACTCCCACTGGCCGATCACGCCGAACATGACCGACACCACCAGGCCGTTGTTCGATACATTTGGTAACGCGATTAAGGCGTACGAGAGCGTACGGCTGCACGACCCGATCGGCCCGCTGGCCGACGACAGCATAATGGCCGCCGCCTGCGCCTATTTCCGCAAGGGCCGCTACGAAGACGCCGCATATCAGTTCGACGTGCTGCGGAAGGAATATTCTCAAAGCGAGCATCAGGCCAAGGCGCACATGCTGGGAATCCAAAGCAAACTGAAAATGTACCAGGGGCATCTGTACGACGGCACTCCGCTGAAAGAGGCCGACGAGATCGCCGACCAGGCGCTGAGCCAGTTCCGCACTGAGCTTGGCGCCGAACAACAACGCGTTGCACAAACCCGAAACGATATCCTCGAGCGGCGAGCCGAGCGAGACTGGGCCATGGCTCAATACTACGACAAGAAAAAACAATACGACTCCGCACGGCAATACTACTACGCCATTGTCAAGGAATATCCACAAACCCGAATCGCACAACAAACACGCGCGCGGCTCGAAGAAATCCGCAATGTGCCGGACGTGCCGCCGAAACGATTCTTATTTAGATAATCCACATTTAGCCGCCGTGCTTGCACGGCGTGTCTGCTTTACTCATCATGACACAGACAAAAACTATCTGTGCACTGATGCTTTTGATTTGCATGACCGGTTGCGCCGGATACCAGATCGGTAACCGGTCGCTCTACCCGGCACATATCCGCACGGTCTACGTCCCGATGTTCGAGTCGAACAGCTTCCGCCGCAACCTCGGCGAACGGCTGACCGAAGCCGTGATGAAGGAAATCGAACTGAAAACTCCCTACAAGGTCACCGGCAACCCGAATGCCGACAGTGTGCTTACAGGTGAAATCATCGGCGAGACCAAGCGGGTGGTAATCCAGGCTCGAACCGGCCAACCGCGCGAACTGCAAGTGAACATGCAAGTGCAGGTAAGCTGGATCGACCACCGTGGGAACCCGATCCGCCGCACCGAGTTTATCCCACTCCCGCCGGAACTGGTCGATGTCGGCGGCACCGGCAACGTCATACCGCAAACCGGCCAGTCAATCGCCACCGGACACCAGCAGGCCGTCAGCCGCCTGGCCGAGCAGATCGTCGGGCTGATGGAAGCGCCGTGGTAGTGGATAGTGGGTAGACTGTTTACAATAAAGTGTTTAGCCGCCGCGTCCACGCGGCGCACTTCTAAACTATCCACTACCCACTGCCATGCTCGACCGCTGGAAACTCCGCACCCAAACGCTTGTTGTCGGCAAAATCCCACTATTGATGGGTATTGTCAACGTCACGCCCGACAGCTTCTCCGACGGTGGGCGATTCCTCGAGCCGGCAGCCGCCGTGGACCATGCACTGCGACTGGCCGACGAAGGGGCTGATCTGCTGGACATCGGCGGCCAGAGCACCCGGCCCGGCTCGGCGCCTGTCGAGCCGGACGAGGAACTACGCCGTGTCCTACCGGTAATCGCCGCACTGGCCGAACAGACCACCGTGCCGATCTCGATCGACACCGACAAGGCAATCGTCGCCCGCGAGGCGTTGGCGGCCGGCGCCGAGGCGATAAACGACATTACGGCGCTTACCGGCGATGCCGACATGCTGCCGACGGCAGTCGACAACGGCTGCGGTGTGTGTGCGATGCACATGCAGGGCACGCCGCGAACCATGCAGCAAGAGCCGGTCTACGACGATGTGGTCGAAGAGGTCTTCCAATACCTGCGTGAACGCCGCGCCGCGCTGACCGCCGCCGGCATCCAGCAGAGCCGCATCGCCCTTGACCCGGGCATCGGCTTCGGCAAGACGACCGAGCACAACCTCGCGCTGTTGTCCAACGCCCGTCGCTTCCACGCCTTGGGTTGCCCGCTGTTGTTCGGCCCTTCGCGCAAGCGTTTTATCGGCGAGGTGCTCGGCAACAGCGCGGCCGATCGCACGGCCGGCACAATCGGCGTTGCGCTGTCGTTGGCACGACAAGGCGTACAGATTCTCCGCGTCCACGACGTGGCGGCGGTCCGAGATGCGTTGTTGCTTTTCGAGGCATAAATGGAATAGAATATGTCATATATGCCTTGATGCCGTGTTTTCGCCATTATGGCATACGGTACGATACGCCTGTTGAATCCCTCTATGCCGAATTCCCGCCCAGTGCCCATCGACCGACCCCTGCCCGTGCGTTTGGCGTTCGGGTTGTTCCGCGTGTGTGCGTCGCTGCAATTGGCCGTGGTGCTGATCGCCGGCGTCGCGGTCCTGTTGGCCTGGGCAACCTTCGTCGAAAGCCGGTACGGCGCCGCGGCGGTACGGTTCGGCATCTACGGCGCATGGTGGTTTACCGCGATTGGTGCGTTGCTTGCACTTAACATCTTTTGCGCTGCGGCAGCTCGATTCCCATGGAAGAGGCGTCATACGGGCTTCGTCGTCACGCACCTCGGGCTGTTGGTATTGTTGGCCGGGTGTCTTGTAAGTCGGTTGGGTGGAATCGACGCCACATTGCCGGTCTTCGAGGGCCGTGCTAACTGGCGTGCGTTCGAGGACTCGCAACATTTTCAGTTGACAGTGCTTTCCGGAACTAACACAACTAGCGAGCCGCGGGGTTTATCCCCGCGCAAAGCCTTGCCCCAGGATAAACCTGGGGGCTCGCCGACAGTTTTGTTCGTGCCGTTTCGTGCCGGGCCGTTCAACTGGGACGACTACGCCGGGTTGTTCCCATTCCCGTGGCGGTTGGCCAGACGCGACCGCGGCGTGCTCTACGACCGCAACGGCATTAAGCTGGAGGTGCTCGATTACTATGCCGACTCCAAACAGATCGCCGCGCCGCGGATAGAGTTGAAGGTCGACGCGTCGTCTGGTTCCTTGCGCGAGTCGGGGTTTCCGTCCGATCGCTGGACGCCGGTCGTGCTGATGATAAAACCCTCGATAGGTCCGCACGCGGCAGTACACCGCTTCGGCATGGCCAACCGCCATACGTTGCCCGGCGGTCTGCAGATCGTCTTCTGGACGGCCGGCAGCCGACAAGAGACCGAGGCGTTTCTCGACTCGGTGCCCTCCAAAAGCATAGGCAAATACGGCCTGATAGTCCTGCACGCCGGCGGCGAGAAGTTCGAGTTTTCGGTCGATCGGCTGCGGGAACAACCTCGCCGAGTGCTTGGTGAGAGCGGTTTGGAGTTAGAGTTCATCTCGTTCGAGCCGCGTTTCACGGCGGTTCGGCTTATGATCCACCGAAAGAACGGCTCACAGCGGCCGATGGTGCTTATTGCCGATCTGCCCGACTTCAATCGGCACGATCCTGATGACGGCGTGTACGGCACGTTTTGGTTCGACGCCACGCAGGAACCCGGCACAGATGAAACGCCTGGCGACATGCCCAGTGCAAAGAAGATGCGCCAGGCCGCCGCACCGCGAATCGACATTATCCAAGGCGATGACCGGCGGCTGTACTATCGCACATGGTGCTCGCCGAAGGTCGGAACGATCGCACCGCTGGCGGCCGACGGGACGGAAACAACCGTGTTTGACGGCGCCGACGCCCGGGCGACGCTGTACGTCGAAAAATTCCTGCCGCTGGACGAACCTGGAAACATTCTGACGCCGATTCCTTTCGATCGGAAAAAGAACCGCGAACTGAAGCAACGCCGCGCACGTGTACGGTTGATGGTCGATGGCGTCTCGGAGGAGTTTTGGCTGTTAGGCGCCTCGGCCGATCCGCTGCCGGGACATATCTCGGCCGACGAACGCCATGTGGTCAATGGCAAAAACCGTCGCGTGGCAGTGACCATGCCGCGCGACCAACTCGACGTCGGCTTTCAGATATATTTACACAAATTCAATCGCCGACTGGACCCGGGCACCAGTCAGGCGTCGCACTACTCCAGCCTTGTCGATCTCCTCGACCGGCACGACCCCGACAAACCGCTCCAGCGGGAGGTGCTAATTACGCTGAACGCGCCGGTCGATTTTTCCGATCCGCATACCGGCCGTTCGTATCGATTGTTTCAAGCAAGCTTTCGCGGTCCGTGGCGAAAAGACCATCCGTTGTTCAAGGAATTGGTCGAGGAGAGTTCCGGCCGGGAGCAGTTGTTCCTCTCGTGGCTGACGGTCAACTACGACCCCGGCCGAGGGCTGAAGTACGCCGGCAGCCTGTTGATTGTGGCCGGCATTGTGATTATGTACTACATGAGGGCGTATTTTTTCGGTAACCGTTCAGCGAAATGATGAATCGTCTTTCCATATTTTTTACATTTTTGTTGATTATTCTTCCGCTTTCGGCTGCCGATGCCGCAGAGTTGGATTGGAGCACATGGCGGCACATGCCCACCTTCGACCGTGGGCGTGCAATGCCGGTCGATACGTTCGCCCGATCCGCAGTCGAGGAGATTTGCGGCAACACGCGACCGGAACTGAGCCTGGTCGACTTACAGCCGCGCAGGTTCTCAGCCGCCGAGTTGCTGTTTAGTTGGCTGGTCGAGCCGCAGCGGTGGGAGCGAGTGCCGTTTTTGCGTGCCGAGCACGAGCAGTTGCGCACGGAGTTGCTCGGTCTGCCGATTGTAGATAGTAACGGCCGTCGGCTGAAATACGTTTCGCCGCGTCAGCTTGAAAACGCCGTAAACTTCCGGCGGCGGCTGGGCGAGATTCGACGTCGCGCAACTTCTGGCGGCAAGACGTTTCGCCCTTCCGTGCTGGAGAAAAAAATCGGCAGGTTGGCCGCCGCATATCAGCAGTATCGGCTGCTGGCGGTAACACTGCGTCTGGTGCCGACGCTCGATCCTGCCGCCTTGGTCTCCGACCGCGATGAGAGCAATCACACTCAACCCTGGCTCGACTTTAACACACTAATCCACGGCGAGCGTGACGAACCGGCAGGTTATCCGTGGCAGCCGCTTGAACGGGTGCGCGGTGCATTCGAGCATGCAAAGGATATATACACCAACCGCGACAACCCAAAACGTACTGAAGAATTTGCCGCCGCGATGGACCGATTCGCCGCCGCCGTACGCACGCTTGGCGAACGGATCGAGCCGATCCGCCGCAAGTTGCCGATTCGTGATAAGGACGATACGTTGATTGCGCTTACCGCCTATCCGCCGTCTGGGGCCACGGACCTGGAGGTGCAATATAATAGTTCTGACCCCTTTTTATGGGCATGGGTTATCAGCCTGCTTGCGACGAGTTGTTTTTGCCTGTCGTTCGGCGCGATGCGCAAGCCGATGTTCTGGCTTGGGGTTTTGGTTCTGGCGACGGCACAAGGGTTTATCGTCTACGGTTTTGCCATGCGGGTGGCCATTACCGGTTGGGCGCCGGTGGCCAACATGTTCGAGACGGTCGTATTCACGGCATTGGTAGCGGCCGTGTTGGGGTTGTGGTTCGCCCTGCTGCCGTTGATCTGGCCCGGGCTTAGCGCGGGTTGGCGCATGGCGGCCGTCCCGTTTCCAAATTACTCAAACGGCCGCTGGACACTAAAAACAGTTTCAAAACTGAGAAACAGTGGCACTGGCGTCCCGCCGGTGGCCGAAAATCCACAATTTTGCAACACCGGCGAGACGCCGGTGCCACTAACATCCATTAGACTGACATTCATTAGGCTGACACTCACTAGTTTGAGAGTTTTGAAACCGCTTCTGGTCAGATGGCTTGTGCTGCCGCTGCGGCTTGCACTTACGGTCGGCGTGTTCTACCTGATGGTAATCGCCGACTACAGCTCCGGCGAGGACATAACGGTCATTAGCCTGCTGCCGAAGACAGCGGTCGGCTCGTCGGCGCCGACGGCCAATGCACTGCTGAGTTGGTCGGTTGGGATGTGTGTATTGGCCTCCTCGATGTTGTACGTCCCCAGGGCAATCGTGGCGGTTTTGCTTTCAAGCTGTACGATTCCGTATACCTTGGCACTGCATGGTATCGGCCATCCGCTAGAACAAACTTACTCCCGAAAGCTGTTCGCTGCGGTGGGTTCCGCAGTAGCGTTTTGTGCAGCGATACTGGCCTACTACTCGCCGATATTCCACAACGATATCAGCCCGCTCATGCCGGTGCTGCGCAACAACTTCTGGCTGATGATGCACGTGCTGTCGATCACCGCCAGTTACGGTGCGGCGGCATTGGCCTGGGGATTGGGTAACATCGCGTTGGGTTATTACTTGTTCGGCCGGTATCGCAATCCGAATGTCCCGTCCGACCCTGCCGGCGATAGTGCTACGGCTTTACACCGCCGTCCACCGGTCGCCTGCGCGACTTTGGCCGGGTTTGAATACAAGGCGATCC
>DAOWNK010000023.1 GCA_030642635.1 Pirellulales bacterium | reverse complement strand
GATAATGCGCCTCGATATTGATCTCGAAATTCGTGGGCGGGGTTTTGTATTGATGACCCATCAGCCAGAACCCATTGGTCAGTCCAGAAACAGCGCCGATCTTGATCCGCGCCTCGAAGTATCCATATTTCTGCTTGAAAGTCTTGGTCCACGTATGCGCCGTGGTCCACTCCTTGCCGCCGCGCTTTTCCTTCTTGGTCACAAACCGGACAACCCCGTCACTTACCTCGATGTTCTCAGGCCACCGGCTCGACAAGATGTGGCCGGGGGAACTGGACTGGATCACCCATTTGTCAAGGTCTAGCGTCGTCCCTTCAAACTCGTCGCTGAAGCTCAAATCCCAGGACGAATGCGACGGTGGATCGGCAACCAGCACGGCCGGTCCGCCCAGTATCACAGACAGGCTCCCAACCAGGGCAAATGTACAAAGGATTCGGTGTTTCATGACAAACTCCTCTCTTGTAGATAAATGGGTAACCGCAGAGCCAGATGGTTTACGTGATCAGGCGACCACCGGGCAACTTTTTCAAGTATCCCAGTGCCTTTACCACCGCATCCGCAGGACAGTCAAAATTGCATTCCTGCAGTTTACCACTTCGCCACGACCGTGTCAACCAACGCTGCAACGAAAACTCGATAAAAGCACCACGGAGAACACCTCTAAAACACGTGCAATCCTTCTCAGGTTGTGGTATCATTGAGGTTTATGTAACACTTCAGCCGTTTGCAATTATAACAGCGCTGTTTTGTGAGTAAAAAAAGGTGTCAGGAACCATTATTGGGAGATTCCTTACGAGGGCGGCCTCGGGGACGGAACACCGAATCCTTTCTTGTGTCAATAATGGTTCCTGACACCTTTTTTGGTCCCTTTTCCTACAGCAGCATCACCAGCCGGTTGATGAAGACGACTCCCCCGGCCGCCGACGCTCCGATTGAGGCGACCAGCACGGCCGCGCTGCCGATGTCCAACGCCGTGCCAAGGTGCGGGTCCACCTCGCGGGTGATCGCCCGGGCCATGTGCTCCAACGCGCTGTTGAACATCTCGGCGGTAAGCACCACAGTGATGCACAGGATGAGCACGCACCACTCTGTAACCGTATCGATCCTGAACACCACGGCGGCGACGATCACCAGCGTGGTCATGAAGAAGTGAATGTAGAAGCTGCTCTGGCCGCGTACACCTTCTTTCACGCCGTGAAAGGCATCGCGGAATTTCTCCGGCCAGCTTCGTTCGCTTGATGGTCTTTGATCGTGCATGGTTTGGGTAGGGATTAGGGTTGAGGAAAGGGAGAAGGAGGAAGGCGGAAGGGGGATGTTGTGAATTCCGAGTTTCCGCCTTCCGCCTTCCGCCTTCCGCCTTCCCCCTTCGTCACTCAAGCCCATACGCTCCTGCAACCGGTATTTTGGCTCCGCCGACGTATCCGAGTCGGTTCTTCGGCAGGAAGCGCGGCTCAATGGCCAGGTTCACCCCGACGTTGTCCCGTGCGGCATCGACATTGAAACCGGCGCTGATCAGCAGCGATTCGCCGATCCGTGTAATGGTAAACCGCTGGCCGATGTTTCCTTCACCGCCCAGATCGACCGAGGTGCCGAACGACGAGACCCACTTCGGACTCATCCAATAGCTATATGAGAGCGACAGCACGTGGCTGCTCACCGGCCCGTCCAGCAGTCTCATGCCGACGTACAGGCTGCCGCGCGGCGGTCGGCTGAGGAACCCGCCGAAGTTGACCACTTGTTGGCCCTCGTCGAAGAAATCGAACAGCCCGTCGGAAACCAACGTCAGCCGGTCACCCACGTGCCAGCGGAAGTCGTAATCGACCAGCCCGATCGACTTGCCAAAGTTGTCGCGCATCGGCCTTGGAAACCAAGTCAGGTTGGTGTCGAAGGTGATCCAATCGATAATCCGCCGGCGGCCGGGCACGCCGCGCTTGGTCTGCCAGCGATGGCGCATGCCCATACGCATCGCCATCAGGTCGTCGGCGATCTCGGTGCTCTGCGCGGCGACCCAGCCGGCCATACCGGTTCGCAAAGCGTAATCGCGCGGGTCGAGGCGCCATGGCGGCAATGGAAGGTAGTGTCGGAACGCCTCGATCGAATCGTCGTCCAGCGGGTCGTAAAGTGGCAGCAGTTGCAGTTGACGGTTCGATTCGGTAACGGCCAATTCGGTGTCGAAGACAATCTTATGTGCCAGCCCGTGGACGTTAAACAACGGGTTCTCGACCATCGGGTTCACTCGCCATATCGGCACGCTTGCGCGAACGCCGGTTTGGAAGTACGCCCGCTGTAGGTCCTCGCCATTTAAGTCTTCTCCCCAATGTGCCAACTCACCCAATGCGTATGGGACTATTTTGACAGGGCCGAGTTGCACCGGGTAGTCGATCTCCTGCCGTGTGGCCAGCCGCTCGCCTTCGACAGCCCGCTCCCACGGCATCAGGTGCCACGGTATCGTGCCGGGATCAATCGGTGCGGTGGCGGGGCGCAGCCGGGCATAGCCGGCGTTGGAATGTTCGTACCATGTGAACACATCGCCCAGTAGCGACTGCCCCAGCCAAAAGTGATCGCCTCGCGGCAGCCATTCGGTCTGGGTGAAGAACGCGTTGATCCGGGCGTCGGCTGAGACGCTCCACGAGACGTTGTCCCGCGTGCGTTTCAGTTCGACCCTGGTGGTCTGGTCCTTCAGCTCGTCCCACTCGCGTTCGAAGTACTCCTCCAGGAAGTTCCGGTCGCTGATCCAACCGAGCTGGGCGGATAGCCGGAAATCGCGTGGTAGTTCGTGGCGATGTTGCCAGAACAGTCGGAATCGGTAGTCCTTCTCCGGCTCAATGTTGCGTCTTCCCTGGCCTAGGTTGTCCGTGCCGTGGTCCTTGATCCCCCAGAAGTCGGCCAGCCCGGCGTTCCTGCCCGGAACGTTCGCAAACCAGTCGCGGTCGTAGATGAACGTGGTCCCATGGCCGAGGCCCCGGTCGCCGAGGTAATCCAGACTCAGGTCCCAATCGGTCCCTTCCAGCGGTTGCTTGATGCCGAGCAACTCGTAGGCGTTCCAGGTGGTGAGAATCTGCGGGCCGAATACCCGGTCGTTCTTGAACCGCGCATGACGGATGTAAAACGTCGGGTCGGTCGCGTCGGTGGCCAACGCAGGCCAGTAGAAGACCGGCACTGGCCCAAGAAACAGCAACGTGTTCCGCGCGGTGGCCAACCGACGGTGTTCGACTACAGGTTCACCGGTAGCAGGGTCGAAAAGCTGCTGCCCGGTGAACGGGTCGATCGCTGGAAACTGTAAATCTTCAAACGATATATCGCCGGACTGTATGCGATACCCCGGCCGACCCATCCGGCTTGAGGTAATAAAGGCATTATGTGCGAAGAACCGGTCGCGGCCGACCTGTCGGATTACATCTGCCTTCAGCGTAAGTAACCCCTCATAGCTTCGGACCGGCGTGAGCAACTCGGCCTTCAGCACCGTGCCGACCTCGGCGGCCACGTCGTAGTACATCCTGTCGGCGTAGATCACCCGGTCTCCCTGACGGAAGACAATGTTGCCCTCCATGTAGATTTCCAGGGGAATCTGCTCGTCCTGTGTCCTTTGGCCGGTCAGGTCCGGCTCCTCTCGGCCGGCAGTCCAGATGACCAACCGGTCGGCCACCACGTCGATCGTGCCGAACTGCGGCAGACCGTCTACAATCAGGTTCACGCCCGAGTCGATCACCGCGATCCACTGGTTGCCCGCCGGATCGGGAAACCATTGGGCCTGGACCGGCAGCTCACCGCGTGGAAAAACCCGAATCCGCCGCGCACCGGTCGGCGGCGGTTGGTCTTCGGCACCGACATCGGCACCGACAAGCGTGCTCTGGAGTGTAACGATCAGTACAATTGCCAACGTCATGCGCGCAGCACGGCCGCCTGCGCGCATGCGCAGCGATGCGCATCCGGAGTCGCCGATTGGTTTCTTGAAAAACTCTCTCAGCAGCGTAGCATCCTTGCTCCACCGGGCCGCCACGGATTAGGCAGCCACCGAGGTTACGTGAAAAGTACCTGATATAAGGCGTGGCGGATTATAGGGACCGGTGCCGCGTGGATCAAGGCTGGTTGTATGGTGGGTAGGTGGTGGGGGGGGTAGGTAGATATTTAGCAGCCGGTGCTCGCCCGGTGCGTATTGAAGTGGCGAGGAGAGTAAAATAGGAAAGCAGGGAAACGTAGAAATTTTCCACGCCGTGCAAGTACAGCAGCTAAATGGAATTGTCAATCAAGCTCAAACGTAATCCCTTCTTCGCTTCCCGGCGCGTCCAGTGCGACCTCCTAGCCGAAGATGGTTTCTGTGTTGTACTTGGCTGGAACGTCTACGCCGGCCTTGGTGATCTCGACCCGGTACAGCCCGGGCGCCACGCCCGGCGGGTCGTCCGGGCCGCTGGTTGCGACGCTGAGCATTACCATGCCGCGCTGGTTGCTTATGCCTGTGGCCGGCTGAATTTCGTCGCCCAGGAATTCTTCCGGTACGAAGGCGACCGTTGCACCTTCGAACGGTCTGCCGCCACGTGTGACAGTACAGCTTAGCGACATGCGTCCCAGCTTCGACCGCTGCCACGCCTTGACCCTTGCTGTAACCTCGGCTGCGCTGACGGCCCCGTCGCCGTCGGTGTCGAGGTTCTCCAACGCCGCCTTAAGAGCCGGGGCACGCTCCAACTCCTCGCCGGCGACCTTGCCGTCGCCGTCGGTGTCGTACTGTTTGATAGCCTGCTTGCCGGCCGACGATGCGTTGATTGCAGGCGGGTGTAGCCGCGACGGACCTCGCGAACATCCAAAGGCCACCAATACGGCAATACAAACCACCGCTACGCCGAACCGTGTAATTCGATAAGACATGACCACGTCCTTTTTTTAAGAGCCGAGTGAATGGAAGAAATGAACCGCCCAACAGTTTAGCAAAATGCCACATGGTGTTCAAGCCGCCGTACCGGCGGGTGCTAAACGTGGAGGCCGGCCTTCGCTAACCGTTCCGCTCGGCAGAGGGGACAGGGTTGTCGGCGGTGCAACCAGCGACTATCCTGCAAAATCATGATCCCAACCCCTCGCCCCTAGCCCCCAGCCCCTATTACTATGTTTGAAAGAGAAGTCAACCGACAGAATGTCACTGAGGCCGAGATCGTGGTGGTTATACCTTCTTACAAGGAGGCCGACAGCATCGCGCATCCGACCAAAATGGCCGCCGAGGGCTTGGAAAAATACTTTCTCGGCAAGAAAAGCGCCATTATCAATGCCGACAACGCCTCGCCGGACGGGACCGAGGAGGTCTTCCTCGGCACGGAAACCCGTGTGCCGAAAATATACATAACCACTCCAGAAAACACACCGGGAAAGGGATGGAACTTCGCAAACGCTTTCCGAAAAAGCTACTCGCTCGGCGCCCGGGCGATCGTCTGTGTCGACGCCGACCTGATCTCGATTACACCGGAATGGATCGGCTACATGGCCGCACCGGTTTTGGAGGAAGGGTTCGACTATCTCACGCCGTTGTACTCGCGGCACAAATACGACGGGACGATAACCAACAACATCTGCTACCCGTTGATATATGGGATTTTCGGCCGCGATATCCGGCAGCCGATCGGCGGCGATTTCGCGCTGTCCGGGCGGCTTGCCCGACATATCGTCTCGGTCCCGTGGCATCGCACGACACACCAGTACGGCGTGGATATCTTCATGACGATGCAGGCCGTCTTGGGCGATTATAAAATCGGCCAGGTCGGGCTGGGCGCCAAAATACACAAGCCGAGCACGCCGAAACTCGGAGAGATGTTCATACAGGTCGTAAGCACTGCATTTGCAACGGTCACGGGCAGTTTTGAGCAGTGGAAACCGATCTGCTCCGTTGCCGAGACACCGCTTTTCGGCCTGAACGAACTTGCCCCGGCACAAGACCTCGACGTCGATCGGGCGATGATCCGCCGCAGTGCGGTTGAGAACTTCTCCGCATCGGTCGACGTGCTGCGCGAGCACCTAAGCGCCGAACTGGTCGATAGGCTGGAAGGCACGTTTGCCGAGTCCGACGGCCCGCAGATAGACACCGATTTTTGGGTCGATATACTGTTCGAGGTAATCGGCACCTTTGCGAGTTGCCGGGAGCCGGACCGGCTGGTCGAGTCGATGCGCGGCCTCTACTTCGGCCGCGTATTCAGCTTTATGAACGCAACCTGGGAGCTTACAAGTGCACAGTGCGAAGTGCCGATCCGAGAGCAAGGCATCAAGGTGTTCCAGCGTCGCGGCGAGTTGATCGAGCGGCTGGAAGCAGTGCGTTTTACGTACTCTGCGATTGAAGAAGGTCTACAACAGCGGCGATAACCTTTTGAAAGCATTCAGCCTTTAGGCTACCGATCTCGGTAACCATCAGCGACATATTCGCGGTGAACAGCTTTCCGGGCCACACGTAGCTAACTGCCCGGAGAGATCCAGTCGCAAAATCGTCCTCTTGAATTCTAGTCGCGTCGGGATCTGCATATGGTTTACTTGTAACCTGGCAAAGAATCCAATTGTCACAACCAGCCGACGCAAGGACGACAGCCGGGTGCAACTTGGCGGAGGACAGATCCGAAAAGGGGAATCTGACAAGGACTACTGTGCCTGCTGTAGGTGTGACCATGCTTTGTCCTCCTCCGGTCGGCTCCAGTTTTCGGCAAATGCCTCTTCGCTAAGCAGCGCCGTTTCGGGCACAGAGGATTCATCAATCACGGCTTCAATCGCCTGACATGAAGCAACGAGATGGACAGGCCCCTTGAGATGGGCGGCTCCATCTTTTTCAATTATGGCTTCAATCGATTTAAGCATTGTTACTTAATCCTACTGCCGTGCATAATCCCACACTGCGATACTCGCAAAATTGGTGTGTTGTCAAGTCCCGCAACGGCCTACTGCAATTCACTGAGCCGGCTCTTCAGCCCGCCGAGTGTCGCTTCGAGTTGCTCGACCTGGCTTCGGAGCATTTCAATTTCGACTTCCTGCTGTTGCGGCGTCGCATCGGCCTGGACCGGTGTGGCTACGGCAACGGGCGGCTGTTGAGGAGGCGTCGCTTGTGCAGTTCGTTGCCAACCGGTAAGCCCGGTGGCATAGAACCAATTTCGCCATCCTCGTCCACCGCCTCCGCCGCGTCCGCCGCGTCCGCGACCGAACCCACCGCCGAACCCACCGCCGAAGCCCGGATTCATGTATCCTGGGACAGGGTTTCCGGTGCAAAGTCCGGCCGCACGGCCCGTCATCGGTCCCATTCCTTGCGGTCCTGTTCTGTCTCCGCCTGGCATAATATTTCTCCTTTTTGTAATGGTGTATACTACAAACTACTGGAGTGTCGTATTTGCAACAATCGTGCCGGTATGACGTGAATTTAGCGAAAAACCTGTAACTCCTTGCCATAAAGCGAGTTGCGACGATTGGCCGCGTGCGTGATAGGCGAACGTTGGGGGTGCATATTTGCAATTTATTGCGTGCAATGATTGCAGATATGCAATGCGAGGGCGCCGTGTCTGACTTGTGAAAATTCCGATACAATGTAGAAGTGGGTTTAGCCGGCGTGCCGGCGACCGCTAAACTTAATCAACACTAAACACAATAAAACACACCACCATGCGACAACTCCTCGTTACCAGCGCACTGCCGTACGCTAACGGACATATACACATCGGACACCTGGTCGAATACATACAGACCGACATCTGGGTCCGGTTCCAAAAATTGCAGGGCAACCGCTGCATCTACATCTGCGCCGACGATACGCACGGCACGGCGATTATGATCCGCGCACGCGAAGAATCAATCGGCGAGGAAGAACTGATCACAAAAATGCAACGCTCCCACATCGAAGACTTCGCCGGGTTTGACATAGAGTTCGACAACTACGGCAGCACGCACTGCTCGGAAAATCGTGAATTGTGCGAGGAGATTTGGAACTCGATACGCGAGGCAGGATTGGTCAGCCAACAAGAGGTCACACAGCTCTACGATGCAGAAGCCGACACGTTCCTGGCAGACCGGTTCGTCAAAGGCACCTGCCCGAAGTGCGCGGCGGAGGACCAGTACGGCGATAGTTGCGACCGCTGCGGCGCACATTACAGCCCGGTCGAGATGGTCAATCCCCTTAGCACGCTTACCAACACCACGCCGGAGGTGCGCAGCGCCGACCACCTGTTTATCAACATCGAGCGGCTTCACGGGTTCCTTGACGAGTGGACCCGCAGCGAAGGGCACTTGCAGCCGGAAGTGGCCAACTACCTGCACGGCCACTTCCTGCACGAGCCGCTCCGCGACTGGGACGTCTCGCGGCCGGCGCCGTATTTCGGATTCAATATACCCGACAGCCCGGACAATTATTGGTACGTTTGGTTCGATGCACCGATCGGCTATATGGCCTCTACCCGACAGTGGTGCGATCGCCAGGGCGAAGATTTCAACGACTGGTGGGCAGGCGAGCAAACCGAAATCCACCACTTCATCGGTAAAGACATCACCTACTTCCACACGCTCTTCTGGCCGGCCATGCTGAAGACCTCCAGGTACCAGTTGCCCACGAAGATTCACATACACGGTTTCCTGACCGTCGACGGTGCGAAGATGTCGAAGACAAAGGGCACGTTCGTTTGTGCATCGACGTACTTGAAGCATCTCGACCCGGCGTACCTGCGATACTATTACGCCTCGAAACTGACCTCGCGCGTGGACGACCTCGACCTGAACCTTGGCGAGTTCGTCACGCGGGTGAACTCCGACATGGTCGGCAACGTGGTGAACCTTGCCAGCCGGGCGGCAAAATTCGCCACCGTAGGGCTTTCCGAAAAGTATCCCGACGACGGCGGGCTGTTCCGACAGGCGGCCCAGGACGGTCGGGAGATTGCCCAGGCGTATGAATCGTGCGATTACGCCCGGGCGATCAGGACGATACTGGCCGCGGCCGACCGCGCCAACCGGTTCGTCGAACACCACGCACCGTGGAAACTGCACAAAGACCCGGAGAAAACTGCACAGTTGCAGGACGTCTGCACCGTGGCGCTTAACCTGTTCCGTCAACTGGCCGTTTACTTATCACCGGTGCTGCCGCGACTGGCACAACAGACCGGCGAGTTGCTCGGCGAGCCGATTGAGCGTTGGGAACAGTCGCAACAGCCGTTGCTTGACACTCCGGTCGGCAAGTTCAAGCACATGATGCAGCGAGTTGATCGCAAGCATCTGGAAGCGATGATTGCCGAGAGTACTGAGCACGATGCCACGGCCGGGACGGCCGTGCCACTTGCCGAGACGTGCAGCTTCGACGATTTTATGAAGGTCGATTTGCGTGTCGCCAGGGTGGCGGCGGCCGAGGACGTCGCCGATGCGAAAAAGCTGCTCAAACTGACACTCAACCTCGGCGGCGACGAACAGCGGACCGTATTTGCAGGCATCAAGGAGGCGTATCGGCCGGAAGACCTCGTCGGCCGGCTGGTCGTATGCGTGGCGAACCTTGCACCGCGTCGGATGAAGTTCGGGCTGAGCGAAGGCATGATCGTCGCCGCCGGCGACGGCGGAAAAGAGATTTTCCTGCTTTCACCCGACGATGGCGCAAAACCGGGGCAAAGAGTGCATTGAAAGTGAACCATAAAGCCGCGACCGGTGGTCGCGCAGAGCCGCCGGTGGTTTAATAGTGCTCGGCGCGACCACCGGTCGCGGCTTTATGAAAATACCATGCCCGACCTTACAGCCCAAATTGCCGAGAACCTTGCCGAGATGCACGGCCGAATTACCGATGCGGCTGCCAGGAGTGGACGCAATGCCAAGCAGATTATGCTTGTCGGCGTGACAAAGTACGTCGGCCCGACGGAAGTTCGTGCACTGGTCGCCGCCGGCTGCACCGAGTTGGGCGAGAGCCGGCCGCAGCAGCTTTGGGAGAAGGCCGAGGCATTGGAAGACCTGCACGTCCGGTGGCACATGATCGGGCACCTCCAGCGGAACAAGGTCCGTCGAACAGTGCCGCTTATCGAGATGATCCATTCGGTCGACAGTGTCCGGCTTGCTCGGGCGGTCGACTCGGCCGCCGGTGAACTTTCCCGCCGTGTGCCGGTGCTGTTGGAGGTGAACGTCTCCGGCGAATCGGCCAAGCACGGATTAGAGCCGGATGCCGTCGAACCGCTTTTGGAGGAGTTGGCCGAGTGCGGGAACATCGAGGTTCGGGGTTTGATGTGCATGGCCGGATTGCAGTCGGGGCTTGCCGGCGCCGGGGCCGACTTCGCCAAGCTGCGACAGTTACGCGACCGGCTGCACGAAAACTGCCCGGAAGGAATAACGCTGGACGAACTGTCGATGGGCATGAGCGGCGACTTTGAAGCGGCGATTGAGGAGGGCGCCACGATCGTGCGCGTCGGCACGGCGCTGTTCCACGGAGTGCTGCGATGATCGACTTACAGCCGCACGACAACGGGACGATCCTGCCGGTCCGGGCGCAGCCGGGTGCTCGGCGGAACGAACTCAGCGGCGAACTCCACGGCATGTTGAAAGTCTGTATCACACAATCGCCAGAGAAGGGCAAGGCCAACAAGGCGATCATTGCATTGTTGAGCAAGTCGCTCGCACTGCGCAAGTCGCAAATCGAGTTGATCGGCGGAGCAACGTCGCGTCAAAAGCGATTTTTGGTGCACGACATCACGCTGGAGGAGTTGGCCGAGCGGATTCGTCGGAATTGCCGACAGCCGGTTCCTTATGGCCCGTCGCAATAAATCTGCAACGTGGGTTGTAGTGAGCAGTCAGCTTTCAGCTTCCAGCTTTTGGAAACAGCGTTTTCTGCGGGGTTTCAGGCTGACTGCTGACTGCTGATAGCTGACTGCTGATAGCTGACCACCAAGTTTGAAATGTTGCAGATTTTTTCGGATGAGCCATACATACCCGGAATTAAACCCCCAACAGCCCGGCGCCGGCAACCGGCGTGCAGGCGTGGATTTCGAGCTTGATGCCCCTGGGCGTGTAGAAAGCCCTTCGCAATCGGCTTTTGAGCGAACCAAAGGTGTCTTTGCGAACGACTATCATCATGCAGCCGCCCAGCCCGGCGCCGGCCAATTGCGCCCCGATAACGCCGGGCGTGGCGTCGGCGATGTCGACCAACTGGTCGATCGCCTCGGTGCTGCATGCGTATCGGCCCGGCTGATCGACAAGCGTGGCATTGTTCTCAGCAAGGGTTTTTAGCGCCTGGTCTGTTAATTTGACATTATGTCGGCCGGCCGTGCCGTCCGGGCGGAATTTAACCACGCGGTCGCCGTCGTGGCTGACGTGCATGAATCGGCCGAGGTGCTCCAGAGAGCCGGCGGCAACCGCTTCTGCAAAGCGTTCCGCCCGCATTATTTCCGATATGCCGAACATGGCCACTCCGCGCAGGTCGTATCGTCCTACGTCGGCATGAGACGAAAAAATCTGCTCCAGTGTGTCTTTGTCTTCGGCGGTGAATATTTCTCTGAGTTGTTTACGACTCGGCCGGTCCGGCAGTCGCATTAAGGCGTTGTAAATTTCGCTTTCCCGAACGCCGAGCCGCTGTGGGACCAAGTCTCGCAGGTGTTCGATACCGGCGGCGGCCGGCCAGTTGCGTTTCAGAAAAAGCTCCGCCAGGCGATAACTCGCAATGCGATGGTTGAATATATCGCGGGCGTCGGCGCTTTTTACGGCCTTCGAGCCGCTGTAGGCTATGACAACCTGTAATTGCGAAGGGAATTTTACCTCGCCTTCCATGCGGAACGGGAAGAAACCTATCCGAGAGATATAACCGCTTCGGCTGGTGCGAATGGCGGCATGATCTGCGCTGCCGCCCCGGGTGCCGACAAACCACTCGCCCTCGCCGCAGATATTGACGAAATCGCGCATTTCCACGTTCAGGGCGTTAAGCGCCACGCAGGCCTCGGCGAAAGCGACGACCATGGCCGAGCTTGAGGAAAGCCCCGCACCCATCGGTATGTTGCCGCCGATCAGGCAATCCATGCCCCGGAGCGGAATCTCGCGGCATTCGTGTTGAAGTCTCAAAAGCGGCGCACGGGCGTAATGACACCAATCGCCGCGCTGGGCCTCCAAAATACCTTTGACCGGATGTGAGTCGACAAAGTCTATCCAGTCGGCCCAACTGGCCTCGCGCAGAACGTCTCGAATACGAAATTCCCGCCGTGGGAACCGGCCGGGTTTCAGATGTTGGAGCAGAACCGTGTCGTCTTCTCGCGGAGAGGCGGCCAGCAGAACTTCCTTGCTGATGGCCATGACGTTTACGTATCCGCCGCGATGGTCGACGTGTCGGCCCATCAGGTTGATCCTGCCGGGTGCACGGCACAGTATCATTTGCCGCTGCGGTCCATAGCGCTTGATAAATGTTTGGAGAAGATTTTTGATCGCCTTTTGTCGTTCCGCAATGAGCGAATCGTTGCTACCGTAAGCGCGGCGCAACGAGTTTCGCCATTTTGGCGAGTTGCTCTGGGCGATTGTCAACCATTCGCCGGCAGGTTTGAGGAATCGCTTTGTCGGGCGTTTTTTTCGGGCAACGCTTACCCGAGACGGTTTCTCACGCTTTCGTATGACTTCCTCGACGGCCAGAAGCTCGGCCGGCGTGTTGTATGCCATCAGGTCTTCTGGATTGGGTACGAGCAGCGCCTCCACCCGGCCGGTTTGAGCGATGTGTTCGACGGTGTCTGTCAGGTAAAGCTCGCCCTGAGCGTTTGCTGCATCGAGTTTGTGCAGGGCCGCCCGAAGCAAGTCGAAACGGAAGACGTACATAGACGCATTGACACTGGGGCTGTTTTTTTCTATTTGGGCTGCACTGAGGTTTCGTCCGGCCAGCTTGATTGCCGGTCGCTTTCGGCCGGCATTTTTTATCTCAGTCAGCTCAACAATCCCAAACACCTTATCATCTTGGTCGGTTACGACCCGCCCTGCCGTAGAGTCCGGTCCTTTGGGCAAAGTCGATATCAACACGTGCGGACAACTGAAGTGATATCGCTCCAGCAGCTTATACACAACAACCGGCCGGACGATCTTGTCGCCCATGGTAATCATTACATCGCCGCCGTACCCTTGTGCCGCCAGCGCCTCGACCGCCACTTTCGCGGCGTGGCCCGTACCGCGCGGCGAGGCCTGATAGACGAACGATACTTCCGGATGTGACTGGCTTACAGTAGCGATTACCTGCTCGGCCATCTGGCCCACGACCACAAGAAAGCGGCTTAATCCCGCCGCCTTGTACGCATCGATAGCGTGGACGATAGCGGCCTTGCCGGCCACGGGAAAGCAAACCTTATGCCGATCGGCAGAGGCCATACGCGTGCCGCGTCCGCCGGCCAGAATCACGCAGCAAATGTCCTTAAATTCGCTCATAACGAAGTTCCCGGTTTGTTTAGCACGCCGTGTTGTCTTTCCGGATAACGTTTTGCTTAGGATCGCGGTGGAAATAACTCGCCGATTTCAAACGTTTAGCCGTCGCCGGCACGGCGACGTTGTTTGCAGCCACGTTCAGGCCGTCGTACCGACGACCGCTAAACACTGTTCGCCCAAACCGGGAAGTTATTTATCGGTTGCCCCTTAATTACGTAACACTTCAGCCGTAGCACGAGTTACCGAACCTCCAGCACCTCGCGGCCGCGGCCTTGCTGAATCAACGGGATGTATGTCTCCAACTTGTTGCAGACGGCCTGATCGGTCAGGTCGATCGTGCACCGGCGTTCGGCCGACATATATGCGGCCATGGTCAACCGTGTGATCTCCAGGCCATAGTCCCAATCCAGCAGCGGCGGGCGTCCTTCGGCCAGTGCGGCCGCCAGATCGGCGTTCTCGTCGGTGTAGCCGTACAGGTCGGCCTCGTTCGGTTGTACGGCGAGCAGTCCGCGTGTGGACTGCGACTTTTCCAGCGCCGCTTCTGAGTCGGAGAGGCTGTCGGCCGCCGCGTCGCCGACGAACACCTCCAGCGGCGAGCGCAGGCTGTTGAACTCGAACGCATAGCCCGGCCCAAGGCCATCGACCAACAGCCGAAGCCCTTGTTTGTCGTACATCCACGAGACGGTGAATTGTGCTTTGACCAACTGTTCTGTTTCCGGGTTGCGGTATGTCACCATGCCGGTGGCAAAATCCTCGGCGGGCGTTTTGCCGTAATCGACGCCGTACTGCTCCAATAGCTGTTTGCGCCAACGCGGCTGACCCCACTTCAGCAACGACAGGTCGGCGGTAACCGACTGCGGCTGCAAAAAACCGACCGGTTTGCCCGGCGGTGTGAGCATGTACCAGCCGACCGCAAGGCAGTGGCAGCCCATGTCGCACATCACGCCACCACCTTGCCGGGTCGGGTCCCAGAACCAACCTTTGTGCGGCCCGGCGTGCTCTTCGTTGCTTCGGACCAGCACGGGCGCGCCCATCGACTCGACGACAGGTGCGAGTTGGCTACGCGACGCCTGCACCGCCTTCATGTGCACCTGATTCTCGAAGTACGCGGTGGGCAAGTTCACCTCGCGCACTATTTGGATGATACGTCGTGCCTCCGCCAGGTTCCGTGCGAGCGGCTTCTCGCAGACGATCGCCTTGAGCGTCTCCCCGGCCTTCAGCGCATCGACGATTTCCTCGACCACCTCCATGCGAACGAAATTCGGCACGAAGATTGCCACAACATCTACGTGTGGGATCATCTCGGTGATGCTGTCGAACACTCGGCCCTCGCCGATGCCGTGTTCCTTTGTATAGGTAATCAATTTGTCGAGCGGGTCTTTCGACACGAATCCGGCCACTTCAATTCCACGCACTTCGCGTATCGCTTGTAATTGAAATGCCGCGATAAACCCGCCGCCGACAATCCCGTAGCGCAGCGTTTTCATGTCTTGATTTTCCTTTCAGTTTCCTGTGAAAACAAGCCCACAAAGCCGCGACCGGTGGTCGCGCCAATACGTTAATCTCTGCGAAATGAGCCGGCCAGGATCATAGGCAGCGGGTTCAACTCGCGCTTCAGCGGATCGAGCACCAGGCCGAGCGACTCCAGCGTAAGCGCCCCCAGCAATGAGCTGTCGCCTTCGTCACCGAAGATAACGTCGGCCCCGCCGACGCGCTCACCGTACCTGAACAAGGCAATGCCCTTCTTGCGGACGATCTTCGACCCGTCGGCCAGCCGGAACGTCTCTTCGGAAAGCGGTTTGATGTTGAGACTTTCCAAAACGGTAGACGGAACCACCGAATATACGGCCCCGGAATCGACCAAAAACTCGACCGGTTTGGTAACTTCCGGATCGGCCGGATTGCCAACCTCGATTTCCAGAACTGTAAATCCCATGATTCACCTATGATTTTAATCTTCATCCTGCCGCAGCTTCGCCAGCACGCTGTAGTCTTCCAGCGTAGTGGTGTCGCCGACCGTTTCGCGCCCGGCGGCAATGTCGCGCAGCAGCCGCCGCATGATCTTGCCGCTGCGGGTCTTCGGCAGCGAGCCGGTGAAGTGGATGTCGTCGGGCACGGCCAATGCGCCAATCTCCTTGCGGACGTGCAACTTCAACTCCTTGCGTAACTCGTCGCCCGGCTCGTAGCCGTTGCCCAACGTGACGAACACGGAGATCGCTTCGCCCTTCAGGTCGTGCGGCCGGCCGACCGAAGCCGCTTCGGCCACCGCCGGATGGCTGACCATGGCGCTCTCGATCTCGATGGTCGAAAGCCGGTGACCGGAGACGTTCAGCACGTCGTCGATCCGGCCCATGATCCAGTAGTATCCGTCCTCGTCGCAACGTGCGTTATCGCCGCATAGGTACTTGCCCGGCACGTCGTCCCAGTATTGGGTTTGGTATCGATCCATATCGCCCCAGATGCCGCGCAGCATTCCGGGCCAAGGTTTGACGATTGTCAGCCAGCCGCCGTTGCCGGTTTCGACCGGCTTTTTGTCCTCGCCGACGATAGCCGGAATGATGCCCGGCAGCGGCTTGCAGCAACTTCCCGGCTTGGTGGACGTGGCGCCGGGCAACGGCGTCATCATTATCCCGCCCGTCTCGGTCTGCCACCACGTATCGACGATCGGGCAGCGCTCCCCTCCGATCATCTTGTGATACCACATCCATGCCTCCGGGTTGATTCCCTCGCCGACCGTACCCAGCAGTCGCAGGCTTGAAAGGTCGTGCTTTTCGACGTGCTCGTCGCCCCACTTGATAAACGCGCGGATGGCGGTCGGGGCCGTGTAGAAGATCGAGACCTTGTACTTCTCGACGATATCCCAAAATCGGTCCTCGGCCGGAAAGTTCGGCGCTCCTTCGTACATCATCGACGTTACGCCCGCCGTCAGCGGACCGTAAACTATGTACGTGTGGCCGGTGATCCAACCGATGTCGGCCGTGCACCAGTAGACGTCCTCGTCGCGGACGTCGAATACCCACTCGGTCGTTTTCTTTGCAAAAAGGTTGTAGCCGGCCGTGGTGTGCTTAATGCCTTTCGGTTTGCCGGTCGAACCGCTCGTGTAGAGGATAAACAGCGGCGCTTCGCTGTCCATCGGCTCGGCGGGACAATCGGCCGATGCCTCTTCCATAAGCTCGTGCCACCAGAAGTCGCGGCCCTTTTTCATCTCGACATCGCAGCCGATCCGCTTCAGCACGATGCAATTTTCGACCGTCGGCGATTTCTCCAACGCCGCGTCTACATTGGCCTTCAGCGGCAGTTGCTTGCCCCGACGCCAGCCGCCGTCGGCGGTGATTTGCAGCTTGGCCGATGCGTCGTTGTTCCGATCGGCAATCGCCTCGGCCGAAAAACCGCCGAAGACGATCGAGTGCACCGCACCGATCCGGGCACAAGCCAACATGGCGATCGCCAGCTCGGGCACCATCGGCATGTACATGGCCACCACGTCGCCCTTCTCTACGCCAAGTTTCTTCAACACGTTGGCGAACTTGCAGACCTCCTGGTGCAACTCCTTATATGTGATCTTTCGTGTATCGCCCGGTTCGCCTTCCCACAGCAGCGCAACCTTGTCCTCTCGATGCGTGCCCAGGTGTGCGTCCAGACAATTGTACGACACGTTCGTCCGCCCGCCGCCGAACCAGGTAGCTACCGGCTCGTTCCACTCCAACACTTTATCGTACGGCTTGAACCAGTGCAGTTCGTCGGCCATTTTGCCCCAAAACCCCTCCAGGTCGGCCTCGGCCTGGTTCCACAACTTCTCGTACTCCTCCATGGAGCCGATCCGTGCCTTCTCCGAAAATTCCTTCGGCGGCGGGAACAGCCGCGATTCTTTCATAACATTGACGATCTGGCCCGATTTTTCCTCTGCCATTAGTAGCTTCCTCCGATATTTGTTAGTTGAATTGTTGGCTGTTGTTAAATTTAGAACTACCGAATCCAGCATTTTAGACTATGCACTCCGGGTGTCAACGCCCCATTGAAAACAGGGCAGCCGCCGAGCCGCCGAGCCGCCGGCTGCTAAACGTGGGGTTCGACCTGTTTAGCGGTCGCCGGTACGGCGACCTTTGCTACTGGCACCTTGCGACTACAACTTGCGGATTCGGATATTGCGTAGGGCAAGCGGCAGGGCGTGGTCCTGGAAGCCGATGAAGCCGCTGTCGGGCCGGTTCTTGACCTTCGGATTATCCAAGCTCATCTTGTTGACCACCTGGGCGTTCAGCTTCACGGTCAGATTCTTGCCGCTGCAAATTATGTGGAAGTGGTTCCACTGGCCGGCCGGTTTGGCGGCGTTTTTCGAAGGAGGGATGCCGGGGATGATCCCGCCCGAGTCGTGGTCGGTCAGCTTCTTGGCGGCTCCCTTACCGTGGGAGTCGTATATCTGCACCTCGATGCCATTGGCCACAGGGCTGTTCTTGTCGCCGACGTGGAAGTAGAACCCGCTGTTGCCGCGTGGTTGCACCATGTAGTCGAATTCAAATTCGAAGTCTTTGTATTCCGTCTTCAACCACAGATAGGCATTGAACCGGGACCAGCCCTTTTCGCCGGGGCGCGGTTCGAGCGTCACCACGCCGTCCTCGTTGATGCTCCAGTTGCCTTCGGTTGTCCAGTGTTTGGACAAATCGTTCCCCTCAAGCAGGTTCACCCAACCGCCGTTCTCCTCGGCACACGGCGCCTGGGCCGTAGACATCCACGCGACGATGAGGCACGCCGCCGTGAGAAGCTGAATAAACCGATGATACACGCCGCCGCGGAAACCGTTGTCGATCATGTCAAGTCCTCCCAGAATTAAGGTAACCGTTCACGGGCCTCCAGTCATGCCGAAGTACTACCCATAAGGATTTGTATCATCGCATAAGTCGGAAACCGGGTCAAGTACCCCCCGGTGAATACACCCGGCGGTCAGTGGTCAGCTATCAGCTTTTGAAAACAACGTTATTTGCAGGTTTTCAGACTGGTCCCTGGCCCGAATGGCACTGTTGACCGCATTTTGCGCAGAACTCGAGTTGACGAGGTGCGTCATTTTTCGTAAAAACGCATCCGTTGGGCCGATTGGCGTTGATTTTTCCCGCCTTGGCCGTTATGTTTGTTCGACCCTCCTTGGTT
>DAOWNK010000162.1 GCA_030642635.1 Pirellulales bacterium | reverse complement strand
GGGGTGGGGGGCGGGGGGTTAGGGGCGGGGGGTTAGTGGCCAGGGGGAAGAAGAGTGAAGAGTGAAAAGAGAAGAGGGATTTTTGTTTCAGACCATCCTCTCTCCTCTCTCCTCTCTCTTCGTTCTTCTCTAGCCCCTAATCCCTGGTCCCTGGCCCCTGACCGCAAAGTATACACCAACGGGTCGGTCGTTGCACACTGGGATGCTGAAAAACATCTTTCCAGAGAGGCCCTGAAACGCTAAGCTACCTATTCTGTCGTTAAAGCCCCCCACACTGGTCGCCGGTTTACCGGTGGAAAATTCGGTAGAAAAGGAGTTTTAGAGTGTTTGTTGCAGCCACCAGCCGATGTTTTCCCGATCTGTCGATGGATGATGCCATGCGGCGACTAGTCGATTTAGAATACACAAATGTTGAGATCATGATACACGAATCCGGTGGCCTTCTAAAACCTTCTGAAGTGCTGGCCGACCAGGATCGCGCGGTGCAGTTCTGCCGACAGACACATCGGCTGACACCTTGTGCGTTCAGTATCGACATGGAAATCTCGGACGAGCAGCAGTATTACGAGCAATTCGCCGCTTGTTGCCGAGTGGCGAAGACCCTCAAGGTAATCACTGTGACGGTTCGCTCGGCAGAGCTGGGCACACCGTTTAACGCCGAGGTCGAGCGGCTTCGGAAGCTGTCGGCAATTAGCTCCGAAGAGGGGATTCGCGTTGGGCTACTCACCGAAATCGGACACATGACCGAGGACCCCGACACCGCCGTGGTGCTGTGCGACAGTGTCAAGGGGCTTGGAATTACACTGGACCCAAGCCATTTCATCTTCGGCCCCCATGCCAAAAGGGGGTTTAGGCAAGTTATGAAGTACGTCTACCACGTTCGGCTTCGAGATACCAGCAAGGAACAGCTACAGGTACGCGTCGGACAGGGCCAGATCGAGTACGGTCGGCTGATCAACCAACTAAACAAGGTCGGCTACAACCGTGCGCTGTGTGTAGACATTGCACCGATGCCGGATGTCGATCAACTGGTCGAGATGCGCAAGATGCGTCTGCTGCTGGAGAGCCTGCTGTAAAGCCGCGACCTTACCGATAATCGGTTGCATCCATCTGACAGATGTACCGTCGCCAGCCGTCCATGTGTTCCTTGCTGAGGCTGTTCTCGCGGACGATCTCGGTTTTTACCTGGCGGTTGGTTTCGGGGACCGTCACCTTGACTTTCAGCCGGCCGTTCGGTTCGTAGTGGAACAGCACGTCGATTTGCGATTGGGCCGGCAGTTTCGGCGGCAGCTTGCGGACGGTGCACTTGCCGATCTCGGTGCAGTCGTCGGCCGAGGGACTTTCGCCCTCGACGATCTGCACAAGGATCGACTTCTGGCCCGCCTTAGAAGTCCGAAAAGTTCGCTTGGCGGTAACCGGCAGCGTGGTGTTCCTGGGTATGAGAATCCCGTTGCGACGCCGCTTGGTCAACCGATCCGTCCCCACCACGCCGAGGCTGTGCGAGTTGACGTTCTTGATGCTGAAGGCGGACGATTTGCCTTGGCTCTCGGCCAGCAGCAGGCCTGCCCGAAGCGCCGCACCGTGTGAGACCGCCTCGTCGGCTGCGACCGAGGCGTCGGGCGCCTTACCGGAAAGCTGCTGGAGCATGTCTCTGACCATGGGCATTCGCGTGGAGCCGCCGACCAGCAACACCCGCTCGATATCGTCCCAACCCAACCCTGCGGCCTTGAGCGTCTGCTCGGCGGTAAACCGCGTACGGTCCAACAGGTCCTGCGTGGCCTCCTCGAACTGCCGTTTGGTTATCTCGACCCTTGAGGAGTAGCCCTGGCAATCGCAGGCCACCACTGCCTTGCCGCGCACCGATAGCGTCCGCTTGGCGTCTTCGCACCCAAGCCACAACTTTCCGGCCGCGCCGGAGTCTTCGCGCGGGTCGACGTAGTGCTCGCGGATGAAGCTCTCGGCAACCAGGTCGACCAACCGCTGGTCCCAGTCGTATCCGCCCAGCCGCACGTCGCCGTCGGTGGCCAGGGCGGTGAACTCGGTGCCGCGGATATCCATCACGGTTACGTCGAACGTCCCGCCGCCAAGGTCGTAAACCAGTATCCGCTGCGGTGCATTGGAACTGCCTTTTGGGTCGAGGAATCCCTGCTGGAACCCGAACGATACGGCCGCGGCGGTCGGTTCATTGATGATATCAAGCACCTCGAAACCGGCCATGTAGCCGGCGTCTTGGGTGGTCTTGCGCCGGACCTCGTCAAAATATGCCGGCACGGTGATCACCACCTTGCTGAACCGGCCGATCTGACCGGCGGCGTCGCTGCGGAGCTTGTTGAGTATCCAGGCCTCAATCACCTCCGGCGGATACTGACGGCCCTCGAATATCTTGTGGAACACGCGATGGCCGACGTCGCGCTTAGAGCATTCAGCCACCTGATCGGCCTCGGTGGCTATCGCCTTCAGCGCCTCCTTGCCTACGATGACGTCCTGGCCGTCGAACAATACCACGCTCGGGGTGACGCGATCACCCTCGGCATTTGCCAGCGTGATCGGCCGACCGTGCTCGTCCAGCTTTGATACCACGGAAAACGTGGTGCCCAGGTCGATGCCGACGGCGGGAATGGATGAATTGGTCATGTCGGATATAATCTCGTTTCTTAGTCCACAAACGATTATATTATACCATAATCTGATGTTCAATCAGCATTTAGCCCCGGGTGAATACACCCGGGGCGGTGAATACACCCGGGGCTAGCGGAAAACGCTTGCCACGTTTGCCCGCCGTGTATTCACGGCGGGCTAAATAGCACGGTGCGCTGCGATTCGCGCCGGGATGAACCCGGCGGCTCGCTGTCGACGTGCCGTGCAAGCACGGCGGCTAAATCCACGCTGTCAGAGACGCTTCCCACAGTTTGTTTTTTGGCCGGCCCTTAGCCGTCGAGTATCGCTTCGGCCTCTTCCATGCCGGCGTCCATGACGTACGGAATTTTCGACACACGGGCAGCCTCTTCGGTAAGGCAAACCACGTCGGAACGGGTCACGGTATCGAGACGGAAACTGCGGGCGCCGGCCATAAGCTGGCTTAGGCCCGTCCTCAACTTGTCGATGTAGGTGTACATGGCGATAGCGCCCAGCGGCATCTTTGCCATCTCGTTCTTACCGTATTTTTCCTCGAGCGTTGCGTAGGTAACGAATATCTGCTCCGGGGTTTTGCCGAATTCGCTGACCGTTTTCGGCAACTCTTTCCACTTGGTATCAATATCCTTGCGGAGCAATGCCTGAATGTTGTCGCCGACGAACCCTGGTATCATCAGTGCACGACCCATGCACACGGCCTTGAAGTACGGCGCGCCCATGGCCAATACTTTGAAGATATGGTCTTCGGTGGAGAAGCCGCCGGCCATGGCCAGATCCGGCACCCATTCGCCGCGTGCGGCAAGCCTCTTTGCGAAGTTGTATGCCATCGCCTGTAGGTAGAATGTAGGAATCCCCCATTCCTCCATCATGCGCCAGGGGCTCATGCCGGTGCCGCCGCCGGCGCCGTCGATCGTAAGCAGATCGACGCGAGCCTTCGAGCACCATTTAATCGCCATGGCCAACTCTCGCGGACCGTAGGCGCCGGTCTTAAGCGATACACGCTTGGCGCCGACCTGACGGCGCAGGTACTCGACCGCGCGAAGGAATCCATCCTCATCGATGAAGCCCAGTCGCGAGTGCCGCTCGAACTCCTTGATCGCCCCGGCTTTGAACGCGGTCTGATTGGCTGAGTCCTCGGGATTCGGCGTGACGATGTAGCCGCGACGGCGGAGTTCCAATGCGCGGTCCAGATCGTGGACCTTGATCTCGCCGCCGATGCACTTGGCGCCCTGACCCCACTTCAACTCGATTGTCTCCACGCCAAGCTTTTCGACAACGTACTCGGCCACGCCAAGGCGGGTGTCCTCGACGTTCATCTGGACGCTAATGTCTCCGTACTGTTCTTTCCATTCCTTGTAGAGTTGAATACGGCGTGCCATTTCGGGCGATACGGTAACATGACCGTTCTTGTTCAGCTTCAGCCCTGGGTCGAAGCCGCAAACGTTCTCGCCAACCACCAGCGAGATGCCGGAAATCGCCGCGCCGACCGCCAGACCATTCCAATGCCTGCGTGCGATGTCGGTGGACCCAAGGGCGCCGGTGAAAATGGGCATCCGCATCCGTACCGGATAGCTGTGGCCGTAGACCGATGCGGTATCGACCTGTGGGAAGATGGCCTTGTCCGGGTTGGCCTCGTCGATGGCCTCCGCACCGAGCGCATAGCCCATGATGTTCAGATGCGAGTAATCGACCGGATACTCTTTGTCTCCGCCGGCTGTCAACTCGCCGAACGGTCCCGGATAGATGACCTCGCGGCCACGCAACGACGACTTGAATACCTCGCAATTGCCGACACAGCTATCCAGACACCGCGTACACAGGCCAGAGCACGGGGCCACGTTACGCGAACGGTTCTTTGTCTGCGAGACATCGTTACCACAAGGGGTTTGCAAATTCATTCCAGGTTCTCCTTAGTTTCTGAGTTTGTGAACATGAACCCGTAATTTTAACCCAATATGCTGATTAAGAAACCACCGCATTGTCTAATAGTTAGTATTAGCTACGCTGATATTATCGCGCCGTGTAGACAATGAGTTGGGGATGGCAGATAATAAACAATGTAATATTTCAGCCCAATGAAGTTTTCACGTAATTCTCAATAATAGCCGGGGGACAACGTCCTGCGGGTACACCACCGCGACGCGTTGCGTCCCGGCTATTAAACTACTTTCCTCGAAAACTACTTCAAACGGCTGAAATGTTACAAAACGATTACGCTCAATACATTCAAAACTCACACAAATGCCACGTATCCTGAAAAAGTTCGAACTGGTCCCCAAAATCCACGAAATTGTGGTCGATGCACCGCAGGTGGCCGCCAGGGCTCAGCCGGGGCACTTTGTCATCGTCATGGCCGACGAACGCGGCGAACGGGTGCCGCTGACCATCGCAGACTACGACCAAAATGCCGGCACTATCACGCTGGTGCTGATGGTAGTGGGCACCTCCTCGGCAAAACTGGCCGCAATGGCCGAGGGGGACGAACTGTACGCCATGATCGGGCCGCTGGGACACGCCAGCGAAATCGACCGATTCGGTACGGTTGTGATGGTCGCCGGAGGCGTGGGCACTGCACCTATTTACCCGATCGCCAAGGCTCTGAAACAACACGGCAATCGGGTAATCTCAATCCAGGGCGCCCGGCGCGCCGAGTTACTCTTCTGGAAAGAAAAACTCTCAGCAGTGAGCGACCGGCACATCATCACCACCGACGATGGCTCCAGCGGACGCAAAGGCCTGGTCACCGAACCGCTGAAGGAATTGCTGGAAGACGACGCAGAGTCCATCGGTTGCGTCTATGCCATCGGGCCGGCCGTTATGATGAAGTTCTGCGCCGAGACCACTCGGCCGTTCGGCGTTAAGACCGTCGTCAGCCTGAACACGATCATGGTCGACGGCACCGGCATGTGCGGCGGGTGTCGCGTGAAGGTGGGCGACCAAACGCTGTTCACCTGCGTCGACGGCCCGGAGTTCGACGGCCACCTGGTCGATTGGGATACGGTCCTCTCGCGGCACAAGATTTACACGGCCGAGGAGAAGTGTTCGCTCGATCGATATATTGAAAGCCGGCAGTTGAATTAAGGGGCAAAATTAAGGGGCAAAATTAAGGGGCAAAATTAAGGGGCAAAATTAAGGGGCAAAATTAAGGGACAAAATTAAGGGACAAAATTAAGGGACAAAATTAAGGGACAAAATTAAGGGACAAAATTAAGGGACAAAAATCAGTGGCACCGGCGTCCCGCCGGTGTGACGCAATTCGAAGTAACACCCATACTTATGCACCACCGGCGAGACGCCGGCGCCACTGTGTTGCTATCAATTCTGCTAAAATCAAGATGACCGATACTCCAAACAAAAAGAAACCGATCCAAAAAACCCGCACCCCAATGCCGGAGCAGGACCCGGCCCGGCGGGCAAAGAACTTCGACGAGGTGCCGCTGGGCTACTCGCCCGAGCAGGCCCGACAGGAGGCCGGCCGGTGCCTACAGTGCAAGAAGCCGCTGTGCGTGGCCGGCTGTCCGGTAAATGTGGATATACCCGGCTTTCTGGCGTTGATATCGGCGGGCGAGTTTGCCGCCGCCGCCCGAAAGGTCAAGCAGACCAACGTCCTGCCGGCAGTCTGCGGCCGGGTTTGTCCGCAGGAGAGCCAGTGCGAGGCGAAGTGCATACTGAGCAAGAAGTTCGAGCCGGTGGCCGTGGGCCGACTCGAGCGTTTTGTGGCCGACTACGAACGAGAAAACAACCTGATAGAACTGCCAGAGAAACAACCGGCCACCGGAAAGAGGATCGCCGTGATCGGTTCCGGCCCGGCAGGGCTTACAGTGGCCGGAGACCTGATCCTGCTGGGCCATGACGTGACCATATTCGAGGCGTTCCACAAGCCGGGTGGGGTGCTGATGTACGGAATACCTGAGTTCCGGCTGCCCAAGGCGATCGTCGAGGAGGAGATCGATTACCTGGTGCAACTCGGCGTGAAATTAGAACTGAACCAGGTCGTCGGCCGGTCGATCACCATCGACGAGATGCTCGACGGAGCGGGTTTCGGCGGAGCGGGGTTCGACGCGGTGTTTATCGGCGTCGGGGCCGGGTTGCCGATGTTCCTGGGTGTCGAAGGCGAGGACCTCGGCGGTGTATACTCGGCCAACGAGTACCTTACGCGAAGCAACTTGATGAAGGCGTACAGGTTTCCCGAGTACGACACGCCGGTGGTCCGAGGGCGGAACGTGTGTGTGGTCGGCGGCGGGAACGTCGCGATGGACTCCGCCCGAACCGCACTCAGGCTAGGCGCCGAGCAGGTGAACATCGTCTACCGCCGCTCGCGGACCGAGCTGCCTGCCCGAGAGGAAGAAATCCACCATGCCGAGCAGGAAGGCATCGTCTTCAAGCTGCTTACCAACCCGATCGCGTTGGATGGTGACGAGCATGGCATGATCCGGCGGATGACGTGCCTGAGAATGGAACTGGGCGAGCCGGACGACTCCGGCCGACGCCGGCCGGTGCCGATCGAAGACTCGGAGTTTTCAATCGACACCGATCTGGTCATCGTCGCCATCGGCGCCGGGGCGAATCCGCTGCTGGCCAAGACCACGCCGAACCTTGCGCTGAACCGCTGGGGATACGTTGAGACGGACAAGTACGGCCGAACCTCGAAGGATCGGGTTTGGGCCGGCGGGGATATAGTCACCGGCTC
>DAOWNK010000248.1 GCA_030642635.1 Pirellulales bacterium | reverse complement strand
GTACCCCCGAAGTACAACGCCCAAACCACACTCAAGGCCGAGGTTGAAAAAGGCTCGAACGAGATCGACTTTAAGCTGACAAGCGACTAGCCTGCATTTTTTACCAACCCTGAGCTTCAGTAGTTTCAAATTTGGTAACACTTCAGCCATTTGAAATGGCATTGAACGATTTACCTTTGTTTAGCCGGCGTGCTTGCACGCCGTGTGATTTTTCCGGATAATGTCTTGCTTACTTCACACGGCGTGCAAGCACGCCGGCTAAACGGGCAAAAAATGTGGCCGCTATTTCTGAACATGATTTTCCGAAGGACGGGATTCTGAGTATGATCTTTCCAAGCAAGTGGGGGATTTTGTTGCCAATGACTCTGGTATTTTGGACGGCAGCGCTGCTGTCTGTGGCCACCGCCTCGGCAGAGGAGCCTGGGAAGAGTCCGAGAGGTGATCTGAACAGGAGGTCGGCAACGCTGGTGATGCTCGCCGGCAGTGACGACCGGAAGTATGACTCGCCCGTCCTCCGCTTTGCTCACGAGTTGGCCGCAAGCCGCACGATTCGGGCAAAGATCAGGCACGACGGCTCGGATGCATATCGGTTTTCGGTGTCAGAGAACGGAGCTATCGACGTCGAAAGCGGCAGCGAGCGAGGCGTATTGTACGCGGTATACGACGTGCTAGACGGCAAGAAGTCCGGCGACGAGGCGCCAGCCTTCTCCATCCGCGGCCTCTTTCCGTGCGATTGCACACAGCGGCATACTCCGGCGATGATGCGCAAGCTGATCGACCGTATGGGCCGGTGGCGCATGAACACGCTGCCGATCATCACGCATATCGGATTCCGGGAGCACGAAGATTTGATTCTCCATGAGTGCGCCAAACGAGGGATCGACATAGTGCATTACACCTATTATCAACTGGCCTTCTGCGAGGGAATTCCCAGAAAATACTTCGCAGTGGACAACAACGGCAATCCACGGCCACCCTACGATTGGCTGGAAACCACTGATCGGCTTTGTGCAAGCAACCCGGAAGGATTGAAGTTGTACCGTCAAGGAGTGCGTCGCTATTTTCGCGAGCACCCGGACCGCAGGAAGCTCCTCTTTGCAACGCCCGACGGAAAAGACTACTGCCAATGTAAGGCATGCCGTAAGCTGGTAGGTCCGGTAGGACAAATGACGCCGTTTTTCGACATCTTCATGGAGGAAAGCCAGGGCAAGGGGTTGTGGCGAGAATACCTCGTCTACTACCAACGCTACCGGTTGCCCAAAGACATGTCGTGGGTGCACAAGACAGACGCCATCATGTTCGACACCCACACGCGCAATCCTCGATTCCCACTGCACGACCCAGAGATGAAGGCGGGCGAGGACCTGGTCCACAAGTACATCGATCCACGCGCTAAGAACTCGACCCGGAACCGCTATCTCTTCGATCGGCTTCTCGAATGGCGGACGGCGTATTCCGGAAAAATCTATATCCACGAGAACATGATGATCCAGGGCTGCTACGGCGTCCCCAAGTCCAACACTCGGATATACCTTGAGGACTTGAGGCAGTTTGAAAAAGCTGGAATCGACGGCGTGGTGTACGAGGCGTTCGAGCCGGGCATCCGACCGTTTTTACCAATGCTGGACGTGCTTGCCAAGGCACTTTGGAATCCTCTCGCCGAGTATGAGATATGCGACGACACCTGTACCGAGTTGCAGGAGTTCTTCGGCCTGGTGCATCAATACCGCCGGCAGCAGGATTGGGCGTCCTGCCGGAACTTGATCAAATATGTCCTTGACCGTCCTGACCGTGATCAGTTTGACTGGCTTTACATCGGTTACAATAGCATGAAGACTGTCTATCGTCGAAAACCACTTCCCAATTTAACCGACGAGGAGCGGGAGTTTGTCACCAAGCGGAAACTTTGGGACTTTATGGAGGGCCGACCTAATGCGCGGGAGGTGACGGGCCGTTTAATCGAACAGATCACCCGTAAGCTCGAATGAAAATAAACTTGGGGCAGATCTAATATTAACGTTTTGGTCGAGCGGCCAATTCCCGATCTTGAAATTCCCCGGGCAATGTGATACATTTGTCCATATAGTGTAGTGGTATGCACTCGTTCGTAGTAAGGCGATTCATCGGGGTTTCGCCTTTCGCATTTTCGTCCTTTCGCGTTTTCGTGATTCAACTGGATTGGACTGGCAAGAATATCACGAAAGCCCGAAAGGACGAAAATGCGAAACACCACTGAACGTAACCCCTTTACCGACAATCGGTTATGCACTCGAAGGACGGTGCGAAAAGTATTTTGCACGCGGTGAAATATAGGGAGGCAAAAAGGTATCAGCTATCAGCTATCAGCTTTTGAAAACAACGTTGTTTGCAGGTTTTCAGACTGACCACTGCCCACTGGCTATTGCCCGGAGGTTACTCGATGTACTTCCCGCGCGGCGTGTAGCCGGTGTGCAGCAGCTTGTGGCTTTTGTGCCCGCAGGGACCGTCGGTGAGGAACTGCTCGTAGAGTTTCAGTATCGCCGGATTCTCGTGCGACTTGCGAACGTCGTATGCACGGTCTTCGGCATAGATGGCCCTTGCCCGGGCGGCACGAATCTCTGGACTGGTGGGCGTTGGTTGCCCGCCGCCGCCGAGGCACCCGCCCAGGCATGCCATGAACTCGATGAAGTGACACTGGCTGAACTTACCGCCAGCCTTGATGTCTTCCATTACCCGTTTGGCGTTCGCCGTGCCGTGGCACACGCCCACCTTGAGCGTGACGCCCTTCAGCCAATCCCAGTTGTGGAACAGGTGCGCGACAAGCTCCGGCACCGGGCCGACCTCGGTGACCGGCAGCTCGACGTAGCGCACCCCCTCGAACCCTCGGACCGGGATAATCTCGGCATGATCGAAAAGGTCTTCGACCTTATTGCCAGTCACCAGTTCCAGAACGGTGCGCAGCGCCGATTCCATCACCCCGCCGGTGGCGCCGAAGATTACCCCAGAGCCGGTCGCCGTGCCGAACGGATCGTCGAAGTCGGACTTGTCCATCTTCAGCAGGTCGATGCCGGCCTCGCGAATCATCTTGGCAAGCTCTCTGGTAGTCAGTCCGTAGTCGATATCCTTGTATCCGCTGTCGCACATCTCCGGCCGGTTGCACTCGAACTTCTTCGCCGAGCACGGCATCAGCGCGACGGTGACGATATCCTTCGGGTTGACCTTGTTGAGTTCGGCATAGTAGGTTTTGATCAATGCCCCGAACATCTGCTGCGGGCTTTTTGCCGAAGAGACGTGGTTCAGATACTCGGGGTAGAAGTGTTCGATATACGTGACCCAGCCGGGCGAGCAGCTTGTAAACTGCGGCAGTGCGACCGATTCGTCCTTCTCGACCAGCGCCTTTTGCAACCTCAGAAGCAACTCGGTCCCTTCCTCAATGATGGTCAAATCGGCGGAGAAGTTGGTGTCGAATATCTTATCGAACCCGCAACGGCGCAATGCCGTGTTCATCTCGAAGGTCAGTGCATGACCCGGCTCCAAGCCGAAGCACTCGCCGATGGCCGCCCGAGGGCTGGGCGCGGTTTGGATGACGACGTGTTTTTCCGGGTCGTCGATGGCCTCCCAGACTTCGTCGGTCGGGTCGTTGGCCCTAAGCGCCCCGGTCGGACACCGGTTGATGCACTGGCCGCAATTGATGCAGACCACATTCGCCAGCGGTTTGTCCATGAAGGTGGCCACCTTGGTGCGATTGCCTCGGTTGATCACCTCCAGCACGCCGACCTCTTGAAGGTCGATGCACGTGCGGATGCAGCGGCGGCACAGTATGCACTTGTTCATGTCCCGAATCACCGCATGGCTGGAGTCGTCGATCTCGTAGCGGGGTTTTTCCATGCGGCCGAATCGGAAGAAATCTACGCCGTATTCGGCGGCCAACGACTGTAGCTCGCAATACTGGTTGCGGCTGCACGTGTAGCACTCGCCATAATGGGCCGACATCAGCAGATCGATAATATGCCGCCTGGCGCGACGCACCTTGGACGTATGTGTCAGTACGCTGATCGGCTGAGTGATCGGGTAGCTGCACGCCGCCTGCAATGTCCGCTGGCCCTCGACCTCGACCACGCATACCCGGCACACGCCGGCCAGGCAAAGGTCGTCGTGGTGGCATAGCGTTGGAATATGAATATCGAGTTTCCGTGCCGCCTCGAGGATCGTCGTGCCAAGCTGCACTTCAATCTCGTGGCCGTCTATGGTTACTGCAACCTGCTTGCCGAGCACTCCGGCGCGTTCTGATACATCGGCCGTACGGCCGCGCTGGCTCGCAGGCGCCCGGGTCGCCGGAGCGGTGATCTGGGTTGGATCTGACATGGTCGTTAGGGGCCAGGGGACGGGGATTAGGGATTAGGGCCCAGAACAATTTGCAATTTGCAATTTGCAATCTACTGACCACTGACTACTTACCACTTTGCCTGCTAAGCCGCAAGCGGCTATTTACTCTTCTCCGGCGTTCGGCCGAGGATTTCATCCCTGAAATGCTCAACAATCGAAAGAAACGTGTTCGGCGCGGTCTGGCCGAGTCCGCGCTTCGAGGCAAGCTGCATTGTTTCGCCCAGCGGGCAGAGTTCCTTCAGGTATGCCATCGAACACTGCCCGCGTTGCAGCATTTCAACTCCTTCG
>DAOWNK010000181.1 GCA_030642635.1 Pirellulales bacterium | reverse complement strand
GGCACACTCTTCAGCCGGCTGATTCTGGACCTGAACCGGGCCTCGGAAGCGGTCCAGCGGAGCATCGCCGAGCTACGCGAGATGGCCGCCGGCCTGAAGGCCGTGTTTCTAGCGTTTTGCACCTAAAAACGGAAGAGCCTTAAATAGTTATCTAAAACAATTGGAACAGGTAAGATAGGCAGCCGGGGCAGGTCGCGGTGCCCCGGCATAATGGGCCAAGGGGCAATGGACAACCAACCAATCAACTACCGATCGTGGACTACAGCCGGCGACGATCCGATTGCCGGTCAGCCGAGGCGGCCAAGATGTCTCCTCGTTTTGATCGCCGGTATTGGCGGACTGGCCATCTCCATATTGCTGTACTGGATACTCGTGGTATACGAGTACCGGTTGGCTGAATCCCTTGGCCGTTTACTGCCGGTCTGCGTATTGCTCGCCGGAGTTCTTCTGACCGGTTTTGCTGTCGGATGCCTGGTCTTACTGCGCAGGCAGACCGCCGGCATCGAGCAACTTGTGGCCCAACGGACCGCTGAGTTGTACACTATCAGCAATTCCGTCCTGGATGCAGTTGTGATGATGGACCATAACGGCAACGTGGTCCACTGGAATCCGGCCGCTGAGCGGATATTCGGGTACGGACGCGATGAAATTCTGGGGCGTCACGTTCACAACACACTGGTTCCCGAAAAATATCGCGAGTCGACCGACAAAGGCATCAAAAAATTTGCTGAAAGCGGACTGGGTATCGTCGTTGGAAACGTCCTGGAACTGGAGGCCGTGCGAAAGGACGGATCGCAGTTCCCAATCGAAATCTCCGTTTCTCCGATCCGCCGAGACGGGCGGTGGTGGGCGGTGGCCATTATCCGCGACATAACTAAGCGACGCCTGGCGGAAGAGGGAGTACTGAAGGAACAGCGGCTGCTCCGTGAACTGTTGGATTTGCAGGAACGCGAGAGAAAACTGCCCGCCTACGAAATCCACGACGGGCTGGCGCAACAGCTTACCGGCGCGTTGTTCCAACTACAAGCGATTCACGATCAGGAGCCGGAACAAGCCAAAAAAACCTTAGAAAATGTCATCCGGCTGCTCAACGACGGGATCGACCAGACAAGACGTTTGATCGGCGGGCTGCGACCGCCGATTCTCGACGAATCGGGAATCATCGCAGCGGTGGATTATCTGATTGTCCAACAACAGCAGCACGACGCCCTGGAGATCGAGTTCACCCACAAGGTTCGCTCGCAGCGATTCGCGCCGCCGCTGGAAAGTGCCATTTTTCGGATTGTCCAGGAGAGCCTTGCCAATGCCGCTCGGCACAGCCGAAGCAAAAAGGTTCGCGTCGAGCTTATCCAACTCGAGGATTACGTCCGGCTGGAAATCCGGGACTGGGGAATCGGCTTTAATGTAGCCGAAGTTGCACAAGACCGTTTCGGGTTGCAAGGAATCCGCGAACGCGCCAGGCTGCTCGGTGGAAAGGCCACGGTAGATTCGACACCGGGAAAGGGGACTCACATTGTCGTCGAACTGCCGTTGGTCGAAATGACAGACGATGAAGAAAACAAGGGTTAGCCGAGCAACTGCCTGGTCTCTTTGGTGAAATTCTTTCCCCAGTCCCCAGTCCCCAGCCCCCAGCCCCTGGCCCTTAGCCTCCAACCGGCAGCCACAATTTCTCGATTTCCTCCAAACTCTTGCCCTTGGTTTCTGGAACGTATCGCCAGAAGAAGGCAGAATGCCGTCGGCGCCGAAGGCGCCGGGGTGGTTTTGTGCGAAACTAAGCAGCGACCAGTTGGAGAAATAGGCCGCCAGGATGCCGATGACGATGGACAATTGATACAAGGCGACCATCCGGCCGCGGATGCGTGGTGGGACGAATTCGGAGATGTACATCGGCGCCAGCACCGAGGCCATACCCACCCCCACGCCGCCGATGATCCGCGCTGGAATCAGAACCGCAAACGTTGCAGCGATTGTCGAACCCAACGCAGAAATGAAAAACAGAAAAGCGGAGAGGATCAAAACCGGCTTGCGGCCGAACCGATCGCCCAGCATCCCCGCCACGGCCGCCCCGACGATGCACCCGAGCAACGCCGCGCCGGCGAACCAACCCACCTGGACCTTGCTCAGTGCGAACTGCGTCTCGACGAGGCCGAAGGTGCCGGAGATCACGGCCGTATCGAACCCGAACAGCAGCCCTCCCAGCGATGTGACGAAGCAAACGCCCGCCAAATACCGCGTGCTGCCGGTTTGCGTTCCGGTTTCTTTCATTTCTGAGGTGCTTTCGGCAGCATCATCTTCTGATACTTGTCGAAATGGTCGGCAATTTTGCTCTCGGCGGTCAGGTCCCACAGGCTTTTGTTCATCCGGCGCAGCGCCAATGTGGCGACGATCCAGCCTTGCGTCCAGCCGGTTTCGGTGCACCACGACCCCCATCCCACGTCGGAGTTGGAGGCCCAATATTCCCATCGCTTGAAGTCGAACGCCCGATACCACACGCCGTCGAACTCCGGATGTGCTTTGGAGCTGACCTGGATGCGAACGATAAAATCGGCCAGTCGATCGGCGGCTCGCGTCAATTCCGGGTCATCAGTTGCGGCGGCGGCCTCGTGCAGTGCGATCAGCGCGAAGTTGCAAGTGTACAGCAAATCGACCACCGGGTCGCCGTTTTCCTGGATCAGCGACGCCTCGCCGCAACCATAACTTTTGTTCGATTGCGGCGGCCGAAAACGCCCCATATCGAGGTCTCCAAGCCGCTCCGGGATAGCTCCGGATGCAGCCTGATGGGCAAGCAAATCCTTGGCAATCCGATGCAGCCGGCCACGATGTTCGGGCGTGTCTTCCACGCGAACCAACCACGCCAGTGCCAAGAGCATTCTGACACGCTCCTGTTGGATTCCGTTGGTCCAGCGCCATTTGTCCGGATAACCGTCGGCCAGGACCAGCACGCCTGTACCGATCTCGGCCGTACGCACCGCCTCGGTGGCGTTATCATAACGCGGATACCGCGTGCCGTCGGCGGTCATAACCCGATACAGGTCGTTGTCCGCCGCGCACGAGAACACCAGTTTCAGAGCGGGCATTGCCGCGCAGACGTTCGCCGCGGCGTACATCCACATCAAAACAACGGCCGTGACACAGAACCGTACAAACCATGTATTGCGAGTAAATATGTGTGAATCTCCAATTGGTGTATCGATGGTTCGTTTTTGCGAAGCACCCGGCACACGGTCAATCACGCCCGCCCGGCGTCTCGCCCAAAACGCCGATATCAGACCTGTCCCGTTTATCCCTCTTGTCCCTGTTTGCCTCTGCTTGCCTTCATCCATCTCCGTCCCATCATCATAATAATACAGCAACACGCAACCCACAGGGTCACGGCGGCTGATGGCTCTGGCGCAAGCATGGCGTGCAGATCAGTCGGGCGGTTGGTCGAAATCCCATCCACGCCGATATCGATCAGTTCACTCCACCGAGACTTGTCATCGACCGTCCCCACAAGCAGCTCCAAGCCTTCGTCATGGACCAGGTCCACCTCCACTTGGCCCACAAAATCATGAATCCAAACAAGGAAATCGGCGCCTTTGGAGACAGCATTGTTGATCGTGGATTGATTTAGCGGCCCCGAACCCAGCGCGCCGAGTTTCAGGCCCGAATTGATGTGGTCCAGGTCGTCCAGAAAGTTCCACTCGAACGAGATGACGACGACCTTATCGATCACGCCAATATCCGTAAAAACATCATAGTAATCTTCAGCGGCGCCTGTCTTATGCTCAATAAGTGGCGTCAATCCGTTGTCCAGTGCGGCTTCGATCGCCTCGGCCATTGTCGGGACGCGTTCCCCGGCGAACGCCGGGTCGAACCACGATCCGGCATCGAGGGTCTTCACGTCGGCCAGCGTCATCCCGGCTATAGGCCCGGCGCCGTTGGTCGTGCGGTCAACGGTTGTATCGTGCATCAACACGAGATGCCCGTCGGAGGTTTCGCGGATGTCGAACTCGGTGTAATCCGCCACGTCGGCCGCGTGCTGAATTGCGGCAATCGTGTTTTCCGGCGCCTGAGACGAGTTGCCGCGGTGAGCGACAATATAGGTGGCCTGCACCGGCAGAGTTAGAATCGCGAGCAAACATGCCGACAACATTACATTTTTCAGGCTGATCATGTTTTTTCTCCGTTGGATTAAGAATAAGTGGCGTACGAGTTTTCCGATAGGTTCTAAAACGCGGTGGCGTCGATGACCAACTTGTACGGCCGATTTTCTTTGCACTCGCATATAACGATCCCATAAACCCGGGGATTGCAACCCCTGGGCTTGGCAGCAATGTGTATGGTGCGGCGCCTGCAACAATAAAGCATGGTAAAGAGCCGCCGGCAATCATCAAAGCCGATTGCCGACGGCCCACAACTCGAAATTACAGATTCGACCTCCTTCTGCGGCGACGGCCGATAAACATCAGGCCTGCGCCGGCCAGAGCCGTGGCAAGCAACACGAACGTACCAGGCTCGGGCACGATAGCGTTGCCGGCAACGTGGCTGAGCTCGTCCGATGTTATAGCGCGGTTCCATATACCGTAGTCGTCCAAGTCTCCGGACCACCAAAGGGTATCGGCGCCGCTGTATCCCATGAAGGCGGCCTGGTCGGGTTTGACGTTGCCGGTCAGATTGGCGTTGGTGTGCGTATCCTTGAGCACTCCATCCAAGTATATCTTCGCAGTGCCGGCACTACCGTCGTACACACCGACGATGTTAAACCAGTCAGTCGTGTTCAGGTCGCCATAGCCGATACTAGGAGTTTCTGTAGTTCCGTCCGCATCCGTGATTTTGAACCCCAAGGCACCGGTGCCCGCATAGAAAATATAGTTGTCGCCCGCGGAATCATAAATCGCGCGCGTGGTGCCTGGCGGCACATCGTCGAACTTTACCCACATTGACATCGACAACTTGTTAGTGCCGATATCCAAATCGTTACTGTTAGGGATGCTGACGTTGGCAGTCGAGCCGTTAAAACTTAGCCCACTGCCGAACTTGCCGGTGATCCATTGCGGCGGCGTACTACCGAGCAACGTGCCGTCGTCGTCGGCGCCATAGTCATCGTTGATCGTCGTACCCGAGTTTTCGTCATGTTCCAATACGCGACCAAACCGTCAGTAATCTCTGCGTGCACCGGTGTAGTTGCCGAGCACACCCACGCCATGACCGTTACGGCCACAGCAACGAAGCCAAATCTTAAGTGGTGGTTCATAGTTCCACCCTCCATCTGAAAGACCACAGGATTTTAAGGCTCTCGGAACCTTATCCGAGATTATTTATCCTTACCCTGATCGTAACCGTCCGCGATGTTTACGGCCCCCCGATACCTTCACGAGAGTACTTGCCGTGAACACGTTATCTCAACCTCAAGCGGGATGACTCAACTCGTCAAAAACCTCCTTTCCATCCCCGCAAAAATTGCCGAAAATCAAAATCATTGTTTGCCCCTTTGGATAATAACGTTGTCCAGGTCTGCAACGTCCTTGCCTGTGATAAACTCGCCCCGAATGCGAAACTGTTCGATGTTGCTGAGCACCTCCAAAATGTCTTGATCGGTTGCCGTCGGCCGCTCGGGCATATCGGCACGCCGCCAGCCGCCCGACGGGTCCAGCGCGATGCGGCAATGCGCCCATCGGTCCAACTTCGGGCGCACGACCGATCTGACGACGATCGTCTTGCCGTTGCCGACAATTACCACGTCGTCCTCCTGCCCAACCACTACCTTACCGTATTTACGATTCGGCTCGCCCACGTAACGCACCCGCAGATTAAAACTCAAACACGCCCCGTATGCGCCGGATTGATCACCGTGAAACGCCGACGGTGCGATGAAATAGTATGTCTCGCCGGTAGTCTGATCAGCCACGTGAATGTAGCCACCCGGGACGCCGCCCGTGGCATGATGTGTAAAGTCCGTCCCGTCGACAGAGACGGTCCAACCTTCGTCGTCAACATCAAACGTGCTTGCCGCTACTGCCGAGGCCAATAATGTCGATACAGCGGCATGTTGGGACATATTCCGCACGCAGTACCGATTGCTCAACGGAATTGCGTGAAAGCCGCCGCCGGTGCACCGGATTGCCTGGCCCGCTTTCAAACGTTGCACAGTGGCAACAGCACCGTTTCTGCCGGGCTGCTGAACCTCCACCTCGCCAATGAAGATGTGCACCTCTGTCGAACCGGACTCCTCTGCCATCACACTGAACTCGGTGCCCAGGTCCACGACCGACATGCCGGGCGTTTCGACGGTAAACCCGGCAGCCGGCTTGGGCACCTTTGCGGCAAGTTTGCCAAGCTCCAGCCGGCAGGCATTAGCTTTTTCGACTGTGAACTCGACCGGCCCTTCCAGGACGAGCTTGGCCCCGTTGTAGTAAGTGATCTCGACCAGGCCGGCGTCCAGTTTCAACTCTCGGCCGAGACCTAAGTGGGCATATCTCAGCGGCGGCAGGTAGTTGTCCGACCACTTGCAGTTGTGCAGGCCGGTAACTCGGGCGACGAACTTGAACTTTCCGTCCTTGTCCACGCCCCGGAGGCCTGTGCCACTGGTGCTGGTGGTGCAGGCGTGGTTAGAGTGGCTCGGCTGGTAGGTCGGCGCCGGCAAGATACTCAGTATCGAAATCATGCAGACCATGAATATCGCGGCGGCCAGTATCGAGACCGGCCCGGGCTGCGAGCAATACTCGTGTGTCCCGCGGACGGCGCCG
>DAOWNK010000304.1 GCA_030642635.1 Pirellulales bacterium | reverse complement strand
CGATTGCTCTCTCGCGCAACCATCCGGCCCGCACACAACGGGATTAAGCGATCGAACTGTCCGGTTCTGGAAAATCATAACACTCTTGGCCACAGTAGTCGAAATCTATGTGTTGAATTGTTTCACAAGCTCTCAGTGGTTAGCCGCAAGCGGCACGCCTTCCGCCTTCCGCCTTCCCCTTGACCTCGTTGGCAAGATTCTGTAAAGTACCGCCCCATATTTCTTGTAGCGGGAGCGTCTTATGGACGCAACATTGCTGGACAGGATGTCCGAAAATCGATTGTCGTCGTCCGTTTGGCGAGGTTTGCCCCCACGAATGAGGGTGCTTTACATCGCCACACAGAGCCGAACCGGTGGTTGGTTGGCCGAGGCGCTGGCCGCCGACAGCGCTTCGCAAGTGGTTCTGGAAGAGGCGGTCGGCTCGGTCGCCGCCATGGCGCGGTTGCGCGACGAGACGTTCGACGCGGTACTGGTAAGCCACGAGCCGGACGAATTGGACGCGCTGGAACTGATCGAGGGATACAGGGCCGGCGGGGCCGACGACCCGATCGTCGTGCTGGGCACGCAAAGCGAACAGGAAACGGCCTCGCTATGCTACGAAGTCGGCGCCGACGGATACGTCTGCGTACACACCGCCACCACGCGGAACCTCATCTGGATCGTCGCTCGTGCAATCGAACGGCACAAGCTGCTCAGTGAGAACCACCGCTTCAACGTCGCCGAGCAGACCAGGTTGCAACGCGAGCACGACGAGGCCGAACACCTGCTCGTGGAGCAACGTGCGTTGCTGGGCGACCTGGAAACACTACGCGGCGATAGACGCCGGCAACACACTCCGCCGTCGGTTGAGAAGTTCCTGCCGTCGGAGTTGATCGCACATTACCGCGAGTTGCTTAGGACCTACGTAATCATGGGCACCGGCAATCTGGCCGGTGAACTGCGTCGGCTGGCTGAACTGCTCGTCTCGGCCGGGCTGACCTCGCGCCAGACCATGCAGCTTCACCTGCACGTGCTCGAAGAGTTGATCCGCGGCCTGGGCGAGCGAAGCGCCCGGCACGTGATGACCCGGGCAGACCTGCTGGTTATGGAGGTAATGATCCACCTGGCCGAGGGCTACCGCCGGCGATACCAGCAGCGCGTCAATCCGCCGACTCAGCAGAATTTGCCGGGGTTCGAGGTTTCATAAAGCCGCGACCGGTGGTCGCGCCAATGCTGAAAAGCGGCTTAGCAGTGTGTGCGCGACTAACGTAATCGTTTTCACACACGGCGGCGACGTATGTATCTGAGCAGTGCAACGGCAGCAAGCGTTAGAAGCATAATTGACGTAGACGGCTCTGGAACCATCGCCACGTCGGAAAATGTGGTGCCGATGCGCAGTTCGTCGAAGTTGCCGGTTTGGTACTTGCCGGCCTGGAGGTGGATGCGGTTGAACAGAAAATCGGTGGCTTCGATCTTGGCGCCATAATTGCCCTCGCCAGTGCTAGGCTCGCTAGTCAGTGAAGGATCGGTCCACATGTAGACATCTTCTTTTCCGTCCTTAAAATCAATCCTGACGACTACAAAGGTGACTTCTGTGGTTGGAGAGTCCGTAGTGTCCCATTCTCCGAGGCTGAGACCCCACCTTTTGCCCTCATCATAATTTCTGGCAAGTCACCCAATGTTTAGATTTGCGTAGGCGCCATTGTAGAGCGAGATTTGCGCACAACCGTCGCTCCCCGTGTGGTAATCGGATTCTGCCTTGCCGAGGAAACTGATCCAAATGGTCGAGCCGTCGGCGCCAATTTTGTAGTCCGGGTCCTCGGCAGTGCCTGTATCGACTGTATACGCTGCACTGCTATCAACGTCGATATAACGAGAGCCTTGGGCTGGAGACGAGCCATTACCAATCATCCCCAGACGGCGTTCCAACCCTGCCCGCCGCTTTGGCCGCCAAGATTACCGGTGTCGTAACCGAAGCCTTCTTCTGCGATCAGTTCCGCGTCGGCGGTGCCGCTGAATACGAGCATAAGCCCCGTTGTCAGGATAATTGCCGGTAGTTTGTACATGTTGTGGCTCCTTTTTTCACCCCGGGATTGCAATCCTGGGGCGTTTGGTTGTGTAAACGAGTGCGGGAAAGGTCATCATTCGTGGAAGCTTGCGGACGGTACTTCAGGAGCTGACGACGATGTCCTTACAAGTTTACCAGATGTGCCAGTCTCTTCCTACTCGTTAATCTGTCGGGCCGCCGTTCGCGATCCTGAATTGGGGTCCGAAACCAACCGCGTTGTTAGCCCACAACGGTCTGTTAAACCGAGAGTCCGAGAGTTTTGGGCCAAGATTTTGGGGCCTGAGGCCAACCTTTATGATTGGCTCTGCACTCTGGTCGGCGTCTCTCGAAACGGAGAGTTTCCCGCCAGCGGGTGAACCGACGACCTCCTGCCTGCGATTTCGCCCACAAGCAGGAAGGTGGGCGAATGCGTGCTCTCTGGCATGGGAGTCCACGTAAGTCCATGACGTGCCACCACTTACGATGGCTGGCGGCAGTTCTCACTGGGACGAAATGGGCGACTTCCTGCTCCCAAAGCACCAGGGGCAGATTCGCAAGTGCTTGATACCAAAGGACTTACGGCGACGCGAAATCCTGCTTGTCGCCAGGCTTGTCGTGGCTGTCGCCAAGCAGAGGCCGTTCTGGACAACTCTGGAACCGGGAAATCCCTGTTGGAGGTCATCCGCCTGTTGGTAGAGATGGACCCGGACGAACGGAACGCCCTGAGAATGCCGGTTGCAGGGAATGTGTCATTCTTGCAGTTCGTTTGCGAGGATTCTTTGCAGGTCTGGATCGGTTGGACGCCGTTGTTTCACCTTGGGACCGGTCTGCCGTTAGTCGGCATTGATCACTGTCGGTCCGGTGCTCGACTGCTCTGCACAACCTGCTTACTGTTTGATCTTCTGTCTGGACTCCTTCGAAAAGACCGATGCGGACATGCGTTCCGACCGATTCGATGGTCAGGTCAAGACCGACAAAGTCCCCGCGTTTATCGTCCATTGTAGTGGAGTGCATGTTGGACGGTGACGACGTTTACCACTTCAACATTCTGATCGGAAAGCATTTCGTCCAGTTTTGGTGTAGACTTTTGCATTTGGTGCGAAGTCGTCGGCGAGCTTTTCGGCCCGTTGCGGTTGGACGTCGCAGACAGCGACAAGTTCTGCCTTTTGCGAGTTTTTCAGCGCGTTGGCGTGCAAGGCCGAGATCATCCCGGCGCCGAGTATTCCGAATCCGGTGGTCATTTTTGTAGTTTCCTTCTGCGAGAATAAATTAAAAGCCCCCCGACTGCGTCCATTAGTATCTACACAAGTTTGCTAGCACTGGCGGCTTTGCTGCTGTGGACTTTCGGGTGCTAGCAGCGTAACGTT
>DAOWNK010000014.1 GCA_030642635.1 Pirellulales bacterium | reverse complement strand
TGGTCGATTGCTCTCTCGCGCAACCATCCGGCCCGCACACAACGGGATTAAGCGATCGAACTGTCCGGTTCTGGAAAATCATAACACTCTTGGCCACAGTAGTCGAAATCTATGTGTTGAATTGTTTCACAAGCTCTCAGCACTTTTTCGTCCAGGCAACTCGTCCCACAGTAGCGGAAATTCTGCGATCGCAGACCTCTCGGGCGAACACCCGGCGGAAAAGAGCTATATATCGCTACGAAACTCTATTCTAATTCGTTCGGCCGGCAACGTCAATTTAGGGAACCAGGGGCCAGGAACTAGGGGCCAGGAACTAGGGGCCAGGGGCCAGGGGCTAGAGGCCAGGGGCAATCCCCAATCCCTAATCCCCAATCTCTTCTAATCCCTGTTTACCTGTTACTGTTTCAAACGACTGATAGTACATAGTGGTTTACAGTTTACCCAAACTAATTTTCGTCGGCCGTTCGAGTTGGACACTTGGGTAAATGTGACTCGCCCATCATCTTTCAGCCAATTTTCCTATTCGGGAAAACCGCTTTCTTTGCGGCTGCACAAGAAGCAGGCAGCCCTTTTTGGGGCACGAGTGCATAAAAAACGGGCACAACGAAACATGTGGCTCGTTACACCGCAAATCGACGCCTGCAGATGTGCATGCAATGGCGTAAGTGCTTGCAGTGAAACAACTTGCCAACTGCATATAATTCCTTTGTGTCCGTCGCCACGGAGGCAGACGGTGACAGTTATCACCCGAAACACCCAAAGGAGTGCAGAATGAACACCATAGAAACATTAGATAAAGTCCAGTGTCAAGAAGAAGAGATCAAACATGTGGTGGAATTGCTCTATAAACAGGACCCCGACTGGACCACCTTTTATCGCGAGGTACTCGGGTTGCACGGAATCGCTCGCCGCAATTACCCTAATCGAGATTCACTTACCGACTTCGAGCAGACCGAAGCCTTCCATAAAATTCAGCACATGCTGACGAAACTACGCGAAAAGCGCACTTCAGCCGATGCTCAGGAAGAACCGACCAGAGTCATCACAGTCCGTATCCCAAAGAGCCTGCATGAGACACTGCGGGTAGAGGCCCACGAGCATCACACCAGCATGAACAAGCTGTGCATCTCAAAGCTCTTGCAATTCATCGACAACCAGATGATCCCAAACGAGGTGTAAAGCCGCGACCGGTGGTCGCGCCACCACAAAGCCGCGACCGGTGGTCGTGCTACTGTAAAGCCGCGACCATTGGTCGCGGTTTTGCAAAGGAGTCCGCAGCAGACCTGTAAGCCGGGTTCTGTACCCCAACTGATTTTAGGAAGGGGACGACGGCCATTTATCTAGGAGGGCGATTACCCGCCCCCTCGAGCGACCTACCCGGCAGTCGATAGCGGGCCGGACTAGCCCACGGGCACGGCCGACCCAGTGCTCCGGGCCGGAGTTGCCGCTGCTGCCTGTTTGACCTTGCTCCCGATGGGGTTTGCCTAGCCAAGCCGGTCGCCCAGCCTGCTGGTGAGCTCTTACCTCACCGTTTCACCCTTACCGTCCGGCAAATGAATGTCCGGGCGGCGGTCTGCTTTCTGTTGCACTTTCCCTGGCCTTGCGGCCGGTGGGCGTTACCCATCACCGTGTCCTGTGGAGCCCGGACTTTCCTCCCGCCGGGACTGGTTGCGGGCCGATATGGCGACCCATCCGTTCCCGGCCGACGGCCGTCCGGTCCACTGCGAACTCTATAGTAACAATACCCGTCTGTTGCCTGGTGGTAAAGGGGGTCAGGGATCAGGGGCCAGTGCTAAGCCGCAAGCGGCGTTATGTGGCGTGGCCTTGACACGTGCCGCGACGTCGGAACTCGGCCTCGATTGCCGCCAGGACGGCCGATTTGTCTGCACACCAACTCGGCCCGATGAGATATTCACTCGGGGCATTGCCGACGAGCCGATCGATGACGCAACTGACCGGCAGCTCTTCCAGAAAATCGACCACATAGCCTACGTATTGGTCGAACTGCGGTAGCCGCACTTCGCCGGAGGCCACCATATCTGCCAGCGGAGTATTGACTACAGCGTGTAAATTGTGCAGTTTAACCGAGTTAATTTCAAGCCGAGCCAACTCCCGGGCGGTAGAGAGTATATCTTCGGTCGATTCGTCGGGCAGGCCGAGAATAACGTGGGCACCGATCTCGAACCCTCGTCCGCGGCTCCGGCGAACCGTCTCGACGAACGTCTCGTAGTCATGCCCACGATGCATCCACTTAAGCGACCTATCGTGGATACTTTGCAGTCCGTACTCGACCGACACCCAGGTCCGGCCGGCCAGCTCGGCAAGCAGATCGAGGCACTCTTCCGATACACAATCGGGCCGGGTGCCGACGATTAACCCCACCACCTTGGGGTGTGCGATGGCCTGCTGATAGATCGACCGGAGGTGCTCGACCGTTGCGTACGTGTTGCTGCCGGGCTGGAAGTACGCGACGAACCGATCCACGCCGTATCTGGCCTTAAGCCGCCGGATTCCTTCCTCGATTTGCTGCGATATCGACTTTGAAGCGGAGCGTCGGCCGAGGCTGAAGCTTTCCGGGTTGCAGAAGACGCACCCGCCGGTGCCCAGTGTACCGTCGCGGTTTGGGCAGCCCAGGCCGGCATCTACGCTTACCCTCCATATCCGGTGTCCGAACTTCTTGCGCCAGAAGAAGTTACGGCTGAACCACAGCAGCCCGGCCGACCGCCAATCGGTCGGCTTGCAGTGACCTTCAGGGGACTTTTTTGTTGACGCCAATCCGGTACCTAGTTAAACTTAGTGGTATCCGGGAGCGGCTTTACATAGTAATCCCGGACACTCACAATTATACTAATCATGTACGGTGAACTGATACCACTGGGTGGCGGCGATTCCATACCGCTGCTGAAAAGGGTTCTGCTGGTCGGGCGGCGCGAAAGCTGCAACATCGTCCTGCGATTCTCAAACGTCTCGGCCCATCACTGCCAATTAGCAATAAACGGCGGATATTGGTACGTGCGCGACATGAACAGTCGCAACGGGGTGAAGGTAAACGGCGTTCGCGTAACCGAGAAGCGGATTGACCCGGGCGATATCCTATCAATCGCCAAGCACAAATATGAGTTGAAATATTCACCGGCCGAGTTGGGCGCCGTAGGCCCGCCGCCGGACGAAGTGCTCGATTCCAACGTCTTCGGCAAATCGCTCCTTGAGCGCGCCGGCCTGGAACACAAGCGATTGAGCCGGGCACGTGTGAAAAAAGACAAGGATCTTGACGAGCAGCAGCGATACGAAGTAACGGACGATTTACCGGGCCAGCTACGTTTTCGCGGAGACTCGGGCTAATATTAGAATGGCGAAGAATAAAAAAATCCGCACACACTTCCAAAAGAACAGGAGCGTGCGTACACGCCGCACCGACTGGACCAGGCAGTTCGACCGCCACGGCTTCGAAGAGGAAGACACAAAGCAACACGAACGCCTCAGCGGCAAGGGCGAGCTTGCCAGAAAACGGACTGTCCGCGGCACACAACTCGACACCGGCGACGAGCCGGGCCTTGACGTGCACCTGCACGTCGATGAATCGGCCTGCCTGCCCGGCCGGGTACTTTCCGTTCGCGGGCTGATAAGCACGGTCGAGGACGATGCAGGGCAAATCTATCGCTGCGCCACACGGCGGCTGCTTAAAACCATCGCCACCGATCAGCGTCACGTCGTGGCGGCCGGCGATCGTGTGCTGTTCCGGCCGGTCGAGAACACCTGCCCGGCCGAAGGTGTTATCGAACGGGTAGAACCTCGGTACGGAAGCATCTGTCGGACCAGCCGCCGGCGACAGCAGGTCATCGTCACCAACGTCGATCAGTTGTTGATCATCTCCAGCGCCGCTCGGCCTCGATTGAAGCCGAATCTGATCGACCGGATGCTGATTACCGCAGAAAAGGGCAACGTGCAGCCGATCATCTGCATCAACAAAGTCGATCTGGTTGATCCGGCCGGCTTGCAGCCGCTTATCGGCGTGTACAGCCAGATGGGATACCAGGTGCTGTTGCTCAGCGCCAAAACCGGTTTCGGTGTGGACCGGTTCCGCCGAGTGCTGACCGGCATGGAGAGCGTGGTGGCCGGGCAGAGCGGCGTGGGAAAGTCGTCGTTGCTCAACGCAATCGACCCGACGTTGAAGCTGCGAGTGCGTGCGGTCAGCACCGATACGTCGAAGGGCCGCCACACGACGGCCGCCGCCGAGTTGCTGCCGCTGTGTTGCGGCGGGTACGTGGTCGACACGCCCGGCATACGTCGGTTCCAGCTTTGGGACGTGATACCCGAGGAGGTAGCCGGTTTCTATCGCGATTTGCGTCCGTATGCGAACCTATGCCGGTTTCCCAACTGCACCCACACGCACGAAGACGACTGTGCGGTGAAAAACGCCGTGGCCGACGGCCGGCTCGACGAGCGACGCTACGAAAGCTATTGCAATTTGATAGAAGCGGATGGAGATTGAAAGGTAGGGGGCGATATGATAGACTGAAGGTGTCTGGAGAACAGAATATGGAAATAGACGAAATTACAATTCATGTAGACGCCGAAGCGGCTGTTGCATACCGGGCCGCTTCTGAAGATAATCGACGCAAGCTCGACACACTTCTTAGTCTCCGACTAAGCGACGCGACGCGCCCGGGTACGTCGTTAAAGCATGTTATGCGCGAAATTAGTAAAAAGGCACAAGAACGCGGCCTTACACCGGAACTACTGAAATCGACCCTCGATGAACATTAAAGACCGATATGTCTTTGATACAAATGTAATCGTTAGTGCATTGCTGTTTGAACCTTTCGCAATTCGGTTTCCAGTCTAATTGTTGTTAAACTGATTGTATGTACACATGATCCCTAAATTCAATGAGCATGGCTATTTGCCTCCCGGGATTCACTCAGTATCGCTTAGCGAAATTGCAAATCGGTTTGGCCGGCAATCCGAGGTGCGACAGGTGCAGATGGAATCTCTTCGTTGGCTTGTTGACTTGGCCATTGAAGCAGGTGTTGAGCGGTTAATTGTGAACGGGAGTTTTGTCACAGAAACTTTAGAACCAAACGATGTAGATTGCGTGCTTTTAATCGGACATGGTTTTCCACGAGATCGCAAGGCCGAGGCAGAATTGATCGGTGGTTTACCATTTCTAGAGATCGAATTAGTAAATCACGACGGTTTCGACCTGTTGGTAGAAACAATATTTGCGACAGATCGATGTCGAATTCCAAAAGGAATGATTGAGGTAATGCTATGAATATACAGACCCAACGAGAATCGGACATAACTCGCGAAAAGCTGCAATTGCTTCAGCAGCGCTACGATGCAATTCGCCAACAAAGTGATGGTGTCGATCACGTACAAGAACTAACACTGCGATCACTCAAGGGTCTCATCAATCAATTAACGGAAGAGATTGCACGGTTTGAGGGGCATTCGATCGCACGAATGAGTAACGCTTAGAGTTTATCGACAAACGTAACGTGAGAAACCAACCCGCCGTGTACGAACTAGACCGTGCCGAGAGTATCGACAGCGAGGCGGCCGTATTGGTCGGCGTGTTGCTTGGCAAGAGGCAATCTCGATGCCCGCCGCTCGAGGAATTGGAGGGACTTGCAGCCACGGCCGGTACGCGAGTGGTCGGCCGAATGACCCAACGTCGCGAAAAGCCCGCCACGGCCACGTATCTGGGCAAGGGGAAGGTCGAGGAGTTAACCACCTTGGCCGCCGCGCTGGACGCCGATGTGATTGTCTTCGACAACGACCTTAGCCCAGGCCAGATACGCAACCTCGAAAAGGCGACCGGTATCAAGGTCCTCGACCGCACCGAGTTGATACTGGACATCTTCGCCACACGCGCCCAAACGCACCAGGCACGGCTCGCCGTAGAACTGGCCCAATACGAGTACGCAATGCCCAGGCTGAAGCGGATGTGGACGCACCTGTCGCGGCAAAAGATGAGCGTCGGGCTGCGCGGCCCGGGCGAAACGCAATTGGAAGAAGACCGGCGGCTGGTCGAAAAACGCATCCGAGACCTCAGCAACGAACTGCACACAATCGAACGGCGCAAGCAGCGAGAAGTGGCCGCCAGGAGCGAGTTGATGACCGTTTCGCTGGTCGGATACACGAACGCCGGCAAGAGCACGCTGCTTAACACGCTGACCAGTGCCGACGTCTATACGCAAGACGCGCTGTTTGCTACGCTCGACACACGCACACGGCGATGGCAGTTGCCCGGCTGGGGACCGGTGCTGCTGAGCGATACGGTCGGGTTCATTCGCGATCTGCCGCACCACCTGGTTGAAAGTTTCAAAGCCACGTTGGAAGAGGCACGTCAGGCGAACCTGATGCTGCACGTGGCCGATGCCGCAAACCATGCCGTCTACGACCAAATCACCGCCGCGCACAAGGTGCTCGAGGAAATCGGAATCCAGCGGAAAGATACGCTGCTTGTGCTCAACAAAGCCGACGCCCTATCGGACCGCGCCAGGCTGGACGGGCTGAAGAATCGGTATCCAGACGCGGTGGAGATAAGTGCCCGCAGCGGGCAGGGGCTATCGAAACTGGCCGCCGCGGTTAGCGACGCACTGAGCCGGAGCTTTCGAGACGTCGATGTCGAGACGGGCGTAGAGAACGGGCGACTCGTGGCGTACCTTGCCGCTCACGGCGAGGTGCTGTCGAAAAAATATACCGATAATCGTGTCGTCGTACATTGCAGAATCCCACAGCAGTACCTCGGCCGAATTGAGGAAGAAGGGGTCGTCGTCCGACCGCACCGACAACACGTTTAACTGATAACTCAATTATGTCAAAACGCAAAATCAAAAACAGCCGAGCGATAGTGACCGGCTCTTCCAGCGGGATCGGACGGGCCGTTGCGCTTGAACTGGCACGATGCGGCGCGTCGGTAGTCATAGTCGCACGGCGCGAAGATCGGCTCCGGCAACTTGCCGATGAGATTACCGCAGTCGGCGGCCGCGTGGAAATTGTCGCCGGAGATATTACCAACGCCGAAGTCAGAGACCGGGCAATCGACATTGCAACGTCCCGCTTCGGCGGTCTGGACATACTGATAAACAACGCGGGCATCGGGGCCAGCGGACTGTTCGAACATGCCGATCCGGACCGTCTGAGGCGAATCTTCGAGGTAAACTTCTTCGCACTGGTCGAGATGACCCGGGCGGCATTGCCGGCGTTGAAGCAAGGCGTCGATCCGATTGTCGTCAACGTCAGTTCGATCCTGGGCCATCGCGGCGTGCCGCACAACAGCGAGTATTCGGCCAGCAAGTTCGCCGTGCAGGGGTTCAGCGAGTCGATCCGTGCGGAGTTCGCCCGAGACGGGATTGACGTGCTTGTAGTAAGCCCCGGCACGACCGAAACGGAGTTTTTCGACAGCGTGATCGAGTGCACCGGCAAACCGTCGTGGCCGGAGCACGCGGCGGTCAGTTCAGATGAGGTCGCCCGACGGACAGTTCGTGCAATCCGCCTCGGCCGGCACGAGATCATCCCGTATCGCTGGGGCAGGCTGTTGTGCCGGCTGAATCGCATCTCGCCCGGGCTGGTAGATCGGCTGATGGCTCGCTACGTGTAGAACCGCGACCAGTGGTCTTTACATATTGTGCAAAGCCGCGACCAATGGTCGCGGTTTTACATAAGAGTCGTCAATCCAACGGCGCCAACTGCACGGTGCGAAAGTGTATAACTCCGCCTTCCGACTGTAGGCCGATTTTGCCGGGGACCACGTCGCAATCGGTGGCTTCGTTCACCTTCTCGCCGTTGATTACCAGTGTGAGCACACCGCCGTCGAAGGTAATTTCGTACCGGTTCCACTCGCCCGGTGCATTCTCGTTGGCCTTGATCTTACCGACGCCGACGAAGTTACCCAGCAGATCGTGGTTTTCAACCGAGGTGAATCGCTCCTCCGCTCCCTTGAGTTTGTAGCCGTAAAAACCCCAGATATCGCCGGCGCTGCCGCTTTTAAGCTGCGCCTCGACACACTTCGGCAGGAAGCTGATCGGTTTGCCGGTGATTCGCAACAGCACACCGTTGTTACCCGGCTCGGCGCCCGGCGCCCAGCGCCACTCGACGATCAGGCGGAAGTTTTTGTAATCCTCTTCGGTGGCGATGTATCCGGTCGGCTCGCCATTGCAGACCAGCACGGCGTCGGTTACGCTCCAGACGTTTTTCATTTTCACGTCCGGCTCGATACTGAACCATTGCCAACCGTCGAGGTTCTTTCCGTTGAACAGATCGAGCGGCTTGCCGCCGGGTTCTTCGGCGACTGTCATCCCACACAAGATCATCACGGCGGCGAGGATTGATAACAAACCGGTGTTGCAATACATGGTACGTCCTCCTTTGTGGGGATTTTGAACGACGATTCATTGTAGCAGTTTACTACTTTATTGCAAGTACCCTGCGAAGCCGCAAGCGGCCTGGCATAGCCGCTTGCGGCTTAGCACTATTATACGTATACTTTTGCGCTTACTGCGAAGCCGCAAGCGGTTAGGAAGTGAATAAATAATCATGCCAAAACCAATTGTCATTGCATATCACCTGATGTGGACTGCGTATGGATTTTGGCTGCCGAACGATCCGCGTGGAAGCACTTCAAAGAAAGTTGCTAGCGATCTGATTGCAGAACTTGGCAAACTTCACTACGGTCGAAAGAAAGTTCAACCGTCGTCGCATGAAATTCGAGAGTTTCAGAATCGGGCAAAAGATGTGTTGAAACATAATGCAATGAAATTTGGCCCAAAGGAAGTTATTTCAATCGCCGATGGATTCGCCAAAGCGATTACGGAGCACCGATACACTTGCTATGCTTGCGTTATTATGCCCGACCACGTACACATACTGATTCGCAAGCACAAACATCAAGCAGAAGATATGATCGAGAATCTCCAAAACTCCAGCCGCTTGCGGCTTCGCAATTCGGGCAAACGGTCTTTTGAACATCCGGTTTGGGGTGGGCCGGGCTGGAAAGTTTTCCTCGACAATCCAGACGCAATCCGAAGGACAATACGCTATATTGAAGAAAATCCGATTAAGTGGAAACTTCCGACTCAGCAGTGGGGTTTTGTAAAAGAATACGACGGCTGGCCGCTGCATCCGGGTCATAGCCCGAACTCGCCGTATGCGAAGCGGTTGCGAGGTTATAAGTGTTGAGCCGCTTGCGGCTTCGCAAAATGGGCATGTAGACTTTTGCGCTTACTGCGAAGCCGCAAGCGGCATGGAGAAACAAATGAACGATCCATTCAACACACGTGATACTTTCGATACCGGCAGTGGGACGGCTGGGTTATATCGACTTGCAAAACTCGAAGACGCCGGTTTGGTGAAAATAGCCGAGTTGCCGTACTCGATCCGCGTGCTGTTGGAATCGGTACTGCGCGGCTGCAACGGATACACGGTGACCGAGCAGGACGTGAAAAACCTTGCCGGATGGCAGGGTGAGTTACACGAGCCGGTCCAACTCCCGTTCAAACCAACCCGGGTAATCTTGCAAGACTTCACCGGTGTGCCGGCCGTGGTCGATCTGGCCGCCATGCGCAGTGCAATGAAGCGTCTCGGCGGCGATCCCGGAAAAATCAACCCGCTGATTCCGGTCGACCTGGTCATCGACCACTCCGTACAGGTCGATCGGTTCGGCTCGTCGGACGCATTGGCCGCGAACGTCGAGATGGAGTTCCAACGCAACCGCGAGCGTTACGAGTTCCTGCGCTGGGGTCAACGTGCGTTTAGCAACTTCCGCGTGGTGCCGCCCTCGGTGGGAATCATCCATCAGGTGAATCTCGAATACCTGGCCGGTGTCGTGTTTTTTCGCAAGGACGCAGACGGCCGGCAGATCGCCGTGCCCGACACGCTGGTCGGGACCGACAGCCATACAACCATGATCGGCGGCCTTGGCGTGCTCGGCTGGGGTGTGGGCGGAATCGAGGCCGAGGCCGTCATGCTCGGGCAGCCGCTGTACATGCTCGCTCCCGAGGTAATCGGCATGGAGCTGATCGGTCGGCTTCCGACGGGCGCCACCGCAACCGACCTGGTGCTGACCGTCACCCAAATTCTTCGCAAAGAGGGCGTTGTCGGAAAGTTCGTCGAGTATTTCGGCCCGGCCGCCATGGAGCTTAAACTTCCGGATCGGGCACTGATCGCCAACATGGCGCCCGAGTACGGCGCTACGACCGGTTTCTGTCCCATCGACGACCGGACGTTGAACTATCTCCGGCAGACCGGCCGACCCGACCGGCAAATCGACTTGGTCGAGCGATACGCCAAACAACAGCAGTTGTTCCGCACTGCCGACGCACCAACGCCGCGATACACGAAGGTCGTGCGACTCGATCTTAGCACCGTCGAGCCGAGCCTTGCCGGGCCGAAGCGGCCGCAGGATCGCATTGCAATGAGGAAGCTGAAGCAGTCGTTCCACCATGCCTTGCAGGCGCCTATCGACCAACGTGGTTTTGCGCTCTCTGAGGAAGACATTGCACGAACCGCCACGCTCGAACCAGACAGTGCGATCGGTCACGGTGCGGTGGTTATCGCCTCGATTACAAGCTGCACGAACACCAGCAACCCGGGCGTGATGATTGCCGCCGGGCTGTTGGCCGAAAAGGCGGTCCAGCGTGGGCTTAAAGTCCCATCGCACGTAAAGACGAGCCTTTCGCCCGGCAGCCGAGTGGTGACCGATTACCTCGAAAAAACCGGACTGGCTGAACCGCTCAACTGGCTTGGGTTCTACACGGTCGGATACGGCTGCATGACCTGCATCGGCAACAGCGGACCGTTGCCCGATGAAGTCGCCAAGGCGATCGATGCGGCCGATCTGGTGGTGGCGGCCGTGGTAAGCGGCAACCGAAACTTCGAGGGGCGAATCAATCCGTTGGTCAAGGCGAACTACCTGGCCGGACCGCCGTTGGTGGTCGCCTACGCACTGGCCGGCACCGTGGATATCGACTTGAGCACTGAGCCGCTGGGCACCGACGCCGACGGCCGGCCGGTCTACTTGAAAGACATCTGGCCCACCACCGAGGAGGTCGAGGCCGCCGTAGCCGAGGCGATCGCGCCCGAGATGTTCCGCCGACGGTATGCCGACGTGTTCGAGTCGAACGAAAAGTGGAACGACATTTCGGCAGCCGACGACGAGTTGTTTCCATGGGACGAAAACAGCACGTACATTCAGGAGCCGCCGTTTCTAATCGACCTGGCAGCGAAGCCTGGGCGGATCGAGCCGATCCTCGGCGCCAGGGTGTTGGTTGCCTTGGGCGATTCGGTCACCACCGACCACATCTCGCCGGCCGGGCCAATCGCCGCAGACGGCCCCGCCGGGCGATACCTCCGGCAGCAAGGCGTCGAACCGGCCGAGTTCAACAGCTACGGCTCGCGGCGGGGCAACGATCGGGTGATGACCCGCGGCACGTTTGCAAACATCCGCATTCGCAACCTGTTGGCGCCCGGCACCGAAGGCGGCGTTACCCGGCACCTGCCCTACGGCGATGAGATGTCCGTCTACGACGCCGCCATGAAGTACCGCCACGAAGGCGTCCCGCTTATTGTCCTGGCCGGCACGGAATACGGCACCGGCAGCAGCCGCGACTGGGCGGCAAAGGGTACGCAACTACTCGGCGTCCGGGCGGTAATCGCCGGCAGCTTCGAGCGCATCCATCGCAGTAACCTGGTCGACATGGGCGTGCTGCCGCTGGAGTTGCCGCACGGCTGGTCGTGGGAGACGCTGGGCTTAAGCGGCGAGGAACGGTTCGACCTGCCGGGGCTGAACGACGACATCCGGCCCGGCTCTGAGCTTGTAGTTCGGGCAACCGCCGCCGACGGAACCGTCCAAGAGTTTAAGGCAAAGGTACGCATCGACACGCCGGTCGAGTTGGAATACTATCGTAACGGCGGGATACTTCAGACTGTGCTGCGTAAGCTGTTATAGGAGATGGAGATTAGAATTTTTGGTAACTATTCAGGTGGTAAGCTGCATCGAGCGCAGCGATGTTCTTTGTCGATCACGATGCCGGCGGCAGTTCCTCATTAGTCCGGAGATTCCCGCTGCGAGTCACTTGACACGTCGGCGAAGACGAGCGAGGCGACTGCGTCCAGCGGAACACGGTCGTTAAGGGCTTCCAGCGCCAGCCTGGCGTTCTGATCGAGAAAGTCCCAATGCCGCTGCGTCACAGTCGACTCGACCAGGATGCCGATCTGCTCGGTAGTGCGGGCGGCCAGATCGCCCACCATTTCCAGCTCAGTCGGCGTGGGCGAGGCGGTAGTCGGCGGGCCAACCGCGACACCGGTATCGGCCAGGGAGGGATTCATGACGTGATCCGGGGTGCGATCGTCCCTAATCGTCTGCCAGGCAACGACTGTCGCAATCATGACACCGGCCGCAGCAATCGCCGCCGGGACCCCGTATCGCAGCAGCCGGGGCGAAGCCGAGATGGGATTGGCTACAGACTGCGTGGCCTCGCAGCGCCGAACCGTGCGGCAAAGCCGCCGATGCAGGTTGGTGTACGCGCGGACAAAGGTCTCCTGCAGCAGGTCCTCCGCGTCGGAAGAAGCACCCCGGCGCCGCAGGAATTGCAGCACCGGGGTTTGAAATCGACGCATCAATTGATCAAAGCTGTCGGCGCACCCCTTCTGTGCTCGACAAGCGAGCTGCTCGTCGCTGGGCACCGTCGTTGGAGTGCACGGCATGCTTGAATCTACTTCTTGCTTCTTTCGCACTTCTTCTTTTCGTGCTGTTTGATGGCAATCTGAATCCGCATGTGCTCCCAACGCATGTGCTCCCAAACCGCCTCGGCCGGAGCGCTGCCGTCGACCGTCACCGTTTTGTCGGCAACGTTCACCTTCATGCCCTCGACGAGTTGCTTGTCCTTGGGGTGATCGATGGCATGAAGAACTCCCAGGGCGCGGACGCCTTCGGCGACCCGGCCCATCTGCTTGGCGACTTCCGCAGATTTGGCCACGACCTTGACGTGGAGGAACGACTGGCCCTCGTTTTCGCCCGTGACGACGCCAACTGATTCGATCTCCTTGGCCAACTTCGACTCGCAGGGCGTCTCGGCCTCGGCAATGCCGACCACCCGGGCGAGTACGGTCGTGCCCGCGGGGGCCTCGGCAGCCAGGACTTTGCAGGTCAGGCCCGGCTTCTTGCCGTCCATCACGTCCAGGGCGACCTTGACCTCGGCCTCGGAGCCGCTGAAGACCATGACCTTGTCCTTGTAGAACGCGCCGGTCACGGGCCGCTCGTCCTCATCGTCTTCGTGGATCCAGGAGTGCAATTCGTAGGAACCATAGGTGCTCGATTCGTACCCATGGGCCTTCTTCACCATCTCGGTGAGCAGCTTCCGGTCGGCTTCGGCAAACACGATCAGCACGCCCTTGTGCTTGCCGATCTGGCTGCCGTAGATGGTAACTGCATGGAGATCCTTCCTCGGGTCCATGCCGATCAGCGCCGGGGAAACGTCGAGCATTGTCACGGCGGCCTTGCCAATCGGGGATTTCTCCACGAAATGCTGGTACGCCTTTTGGACTACGATCGACGACCGCATCGCATCGACGTCCAGGTGAGCCACCCATTTGGCATCACCAGCCACTACTTCCGGATTCAGGGGGGCCGCCTGCCCCAGGGTCGCAAGACCCAACAAAATCGCGGCTGCAAGTCCTCCAATTCTCATGCTTCACCTCACCTTGCTAAAGTAACATTGTAGTAACCGAGACTTACCTATGTATACACACGGCATGGCCGATCGGTTACCGAAAACGGCCATTTCTCCGAAAGTGGGCCAACAGCCGGACGATCTTCCTGAAACTGGTTGAGAAGGCGAGACTATAGCGAGGAAATCGCATCGACACGCCGGTCAAGTTAGAATACTACCGCAACGGCGGGATACTTCAGACCGTGATGCGTAAATTGTTGTAGGGATTGACAGCCGCCGGGAATGTCATAATATAGTGGTTTATTAGGGCGATTAGCTCAGTTTGGTTAGAGCACTAGCTCGACAAGCTAGGGGTCACTGGTTCGAGCCCAGTATCGCCCACTTGACGCAGTAGCATCTCGCAAAACGACCATAATGGATGCTTCGCACACACCGGACTACGATCGTCAACACTGGAACGAACTGCTTAGGGACTCGCTCAATCAACAGCGAGACCAGGTCCGGGAGTTTCTTGCTGCGCAGAAAGAACTGCTCAAACAAGTTGAAGACCAACTCGTCGAGCAACTCGATCAGATCATAAAACAGCTCGACGACAAACCGGCCGAAGACGACGGTTCGTCGGATGATGATTATCGGCGGCTCTATGAAATGGCCATGGAAGACATACACGAGTTGAAAAAACTACTCGAAGAACAAGGCAGTGAAGACTTGCAACCGGTCGAGGTGGACGAGGAGAAGATCACCGAGGTGCTCGATTCCGATGCCGTCATACGGCAGGAACGCGAGTCTCTCAAGCAACTACAGACCCAGTTGCAGGAGAAGCTACGCCAGGCCGAAATCGACATCTCGCAGGAACGGGCAAAAATCGCTAGGGAAAAAGCGCAACTCGAAGAAAAACTTCGAGCACTGGACGAACACGGCCTTGATCACGCCTCAGAACACCAAAATGACGAAAAAACCGGCCGGCCCGCACACGGACGTTGGCTCGCACAACTTGGGCTGAACAGCCCAGAGGACGAGTGAAGGAGTGGGTAGTGTGTAGTTGGTAGTTGGTAAAACGCCCCGGGACTGCGGTCCCGGGGACAAGCCGCTTGCGGCTTCGCACCGGTTCTAGACCTTCTCAAGTACGGCGCCGGCGGTTTCCGCCCATTGACCGTTGTGAAAGTAGCTGCAATTTCCGCCTGACTTCAGCGCGGCCTCGAGCGCCTCCACTGCACGGTGCAGAAGCTTCAGAGCGTCCTCGTTTCCGGTCGCCTCCGCACCACTTATGCTGATGGTGAAATGAATCCGGCCGTTTTCCAGCGGCAACGAACAGTTCGAGATGGTCTCGCGGAGCCGTTCGGCAATGGCAATCAACTCGTGGACATGAGCACCGGGAACCAACACGGCAAAGGTGGCATTGCCGTGTTGTGACAACAGGTCCATGTCTCGCAATGCCGCCTTGAGGAATTGGTTGGTCGCGTGGAGCACCATGCTACCGACGTGCTCGCCGTGTTTGGAGACGATCTGCTGGTAATCGTCGATCCGGGCCAGCAGAACCGCCGGCGGCGCACCGCCTCGCTTCCATTCCGCCAACCGTTGGTTGAGCAAGCTGCCGAACGATACCCAGTCGGACATCTCCTCGTCAACTTCATTATCGGATTTCGACGGCACAGCAGCCGGTTCGTTCGCCGGTTGATCGAAGTCGGGTGTTTTGGTTTGAGGTTTCGGCAGTTCGACTTTAACGTCTTTGTCGTCCGATTCCGGTTTCTCTTTTTCCACATCGCTGTCGATCAGGTGCATCGTTTGTCCGTCGTGCCAATGGGCGCAGTTACGACCGGCTTCTTTCGAGGCGTATAGCGCCGCATCCGCTCGTTTGACAATCGACGCTACGTCGTCGCTTTCCAGCGATTCCGCCACACCGAGGCTTATATTCACTCGCAACTCGGTTTTGCCGTAGTTGAACACGGCGTCTTCAATGGCCTTTCGAATTCGATCGGCACAGAGAGTAGCGTCGCTGACGGAAGTTCCGGGCAGTATAACGGCGAATTCCTCGCCGCCGTATCTGGCAGGTACGTCCATCGCGCGTGTGATTCGGCGGAGCACCTTTCCCAGCCCTCGCAGCACTTCGTCGCCGGCCTGATGGCCGTGCGTGTCGTTACAATGCTTGAAGTGGTCGACATCGAGAAAGATGACCGAGAAGGCACGGCCGTGGCGTTGAAACTCGGCAAGCCGCTGCGCCATTTCGTCGTCGAATGCACGGCGGTTCGCCAGTGAGGTCAAGGCGTCTGTGCGTGCCTCGGCTGTGCTGGATTCGATCTGGTGTGCCTGTTCCTTGAGTTTTTTGTCGGCCGAGGTAAGCTGCTGCTGCATTTGGTTGTTCGCCTTCAACAGCTTACTCACCGCGTTGACCACCGCTTCGGCTTCGTTGTCTCCGGAAGTCAGCTCTTCGTTGATCTGTTCAACCTTGCTGGTATGGGCGCCGACGTCGGCGGACACGTTGTCTGCCAATTCGTGCAAGCGAGCCAGGACTTCGCGGGCATGACGGACCTCGTCGCTTTCCCGATTTGGCTCTCGAGGTGCGATACTGCTGCGCAGGAACCATCCGGCGACGATGCCGATCGTCGCAGCAATTATAGTAAACGCCAAGTCAATTACTATAGCGGACATTATATATCAGTAATTCTTCCAGATGCCAAACCCCTTATAGTATATACCCCCCTTCCACTCGCTCCCAGGCAGAGCCTGGGAACGAGGTTTGTAAATTTTTTACTACTGTACGAGCCTGACCTTCGGGTTGGTGATAATCTCCTCGAATATTTCGGTTAGCCGTTGCTCATATTCGGCCGGGTTGCCGCTGCCGCGAGAACTCTCGCCGTCGTCGTTGGCCGTTTCTCCCATCCTGGCCATGCGGTCCATGAAGTTGTAGTCGGTTCCCAGCCCGACGCCGACCGGGAAAGTATACCACTTGTCCATTTGCATTTGCATGGCCTGCATCAACGGCGCGTCGAACCAATAGTATCCGCCGCCGTAGAAGTTGTCGCTTGAGTTCTCGGCCATAAAGGCGTCGATTTCGGCATTGCTGCTGCTGTAGAGGTTAGGCAGTCCGTCGGTCAACAGGACGACGATCTTGTTGGTCGAGTAACGTCCTTGCCCGCCCTCGCTTTCCTTGCAGATGTGCTCCCGAGCGACGATCATGCCGCTTTCAGTGGCGGTCGTCGATCTCTTATCGCCGACAGCTTGCAAATCGGTGCAGGCGAGCATCGCCTGGTCGTAATCGGCGGTTAGCGATTGTTTAACAACCGGTCCGCCGTTGGAAAGCGTGTCGAACGTGACAATCGAAACCCAGTCTTGCTGCTGCGAGTCGGTAATACTGGCGTTGCGTTCCTTGACCACTTGTATGGCGGCAATCAGCGCCCGACGCGCCGCGTGCATCGGCTGGGCACGCGGCGGAAAGCTGAACGTGCCGCCGGCTGTCTCTTCGTCGTGCCACGGGCAGTATTGGCTGTGCTTCGAGAGCGGCACGTACTGGCCGCCCACCGGCTTCAGGTCGCGGCCGTGATCGAGCATGAACTGCAAGTACGTGCGGTACCCGATTTGGTTACGGTACTGCCAAACACCCTTGGCATTTGGAAACGTACTCTTGTTCGGGTTGTTGAACTTATGGATTCTATCACTGTCTTGGTTTGGCGGAAGCCAGCCGCGGCTGTTCGGCGGCGTGCCCGGTTTTACGCCCACAAGCAACTGGGGCAACAACACACCTTCCCACGCACCCGGCGCCATCGCCAGTTGCTGCTCAGGATTTTGCGGCATCAGCCGAGGGATCGACTCTTCGGACGAATCGGCTTTCCAGGCGGCGTACCAGTTAAGTTGATGCTGGGGCAGCAACAGGCCGACCGGTGGTTTAGGCGGTGGTGGCGGCGGCAGCAATGGCGCCACCTTTACCGGACGGATGATGTAGTCAAGGTACTTTTCCCAATAGGCGTAGTTGGTACTGCTGTTGGGAGTCGGTTTGACGTTGCGCATGACCCTGCGGATTTGGTAGTCGATCAGTGCCGAGTAGGCCTTGCGTTTGCGAGTAGTTTCATTGTCCCAGTTTCGGATTCGGTATCTACGGGGGATTCTCCTTTTTGTGAGCGGTCCGCCGTTTCTGGTCAGTTCGGCATACGCCCACTTGTTGCTCTTTATCCTAAACGGCTTGCCAATATACTGCTCCGGCCCCGAGTACCTCCCGTAACCGAAATCGTCATAAAGCTGCTGCACCAGGTCGTTGCCGATGGTAGGGTAGCCGTCGGATGCGAAGGTCTTGTTGATTGCCTTGGTGGCCCAACACGGTTCGCTGTCGTCGTTCATCGAGCCGGACAGATCGACTACAAAGCAGATATCTCGCGGGTTGGCCATTGCCACGGCGGATGCCTTTTGTGCGAAAGAGAACCGGCCGAATATCTTGCCGAAGAACATTTTAGATTCACCGGTGGTGGATGCATGGGTGCGTGCGGTCACCCGGATGGCGTTTCCATGCGTAGGTGAAGGCGTGAAGGTTCGCGTGGTGGTATCCCAGGTGCCGTACTCGATCTCCTCATCGAGTAGTTCGACCGATTTGGCTTGGGCCGAATGATAACCGGCGTATTCATTGGCGACGGCAAGCATTTCGTTGCGAGGCAGGCCCATCGAGGCGGCAGCCGCCATTGCGGCGGAATCCGCTGCAACCTGAAGCTGGGTGCGAACCAACACAACGTGTCCCAGGTCGATTGCAAATGCAATCACACCGAGCATCACCACGGTGAATATCGCGGCCAGGACCAAAGTAACACCACGACGCGGGTGTCCAGACCGTTTTGCCGACTGATGACATTGATCGTTCATCGGGAGTCCTCTATTAACGCAGGTAGAGATATGTGAAAATGTTGGTCAAGAATCGACCCGCGTCAAGGCATAAAAAGAAACGCGAGTGACGAGACGCACACCGACGCTCCAACCTTACCTCTGGTAAGGTTGCAAACTTCGGCAGCCCGGCCGGCTCCCGGAGGAGCCCCAAGGCTTTGCGTCCCGACCTCGCGATCGGTTTGCCGTTTCGGTTTGTAGGTCTGCACCGATTCTGCACCGGTGTAGACGGAATTCCCTCTATAGATTCTCTAGGTCACAAATCGGGGTTTGTCAAATAAATCGGGGGTTGTCAAATCGTCGCGACCCGGCCTACCTGGCATCTTCAAAAAACGCATACCGGGCCAACCGCCGACGCAGCGGTGCGGATTCCATATAGCAGGTAAAGTCGTGTATCCGGCCGACGGAGCAGCTCACATCGAGCGATTCGATCTGCTCGCACGATTGGCCGAGGCAATACGCCCCAACGTAGCCGGCCGCCTGGGGACCTCTGCAGCCGTACATCAGCGGATACCATCGTAATACCGGATCGCAGCCGTTGCAGGTGACCAATATGCGATCGACCTGGGAGACGGCCAATCCGTTGCGACGTCCGGGAATCAACCATCCGGCGTCGATTGCAGAGGCCACAAGTATTGCACGGAACCGTGGCCCCTCAGCATCGTTTTCTTCCGATAAATCCGATAAGTTCGACGAATCCTGATCGATCAACCCACGTCCGGCCACCTTGCCGCCGGCGAGCATGTGCAAGGCGCCGGTGATAATTCTGGCGCCAAAGCTGTATCCGATCAGGTTAACCCGGACGTCCGGCCCCACTCGGTCGAGATACTCGGCCAGGTAGTAGCTCTGCAGGTCGCTGTAGCACGCTTTTACCCGCACGTCGCGCCGGTTGCGTCCACGAATCCGGTTGCTCGGCCACGACCAGACGACGAACCGGAACGGCCGTCCGTCGGCTTCCTGTTTCAGTTGTCGGTAGATGCGCCACCCCTGTCGGATTGCCGTGTTTCGCCCGGCGCGATTGCCGTGAATAAAAATGGTTGTCGGCACTGCCGGATCACAAGTTTGCAGAAAGGTATCGCAATCAGTCGTCAGCCATTGTTTGTCGGCCTGAAGCCGGTAAAAATCGATTTTTTGTTCGGTGCCGTCCACCTGGCCGCACCGTGCCGCCCGGCGGGTGCTGATCAGCCAGAAAGGTTCAGTTAAATCGTCGGCAGTTGCCGGCGCCACTGTAATAAACGTTGCCAGTGCGATATTCGTCACAAAGACACAGAGAACACAGAACTTAAGATTTTTCATTTGTACAATATTTTATCAGTAGGGTGCGTAAAACGCACCACAATTAGTCGGTGCGTTTTACGCACCCTACTTCAGCCTTTCGTAAATGTAGCTTGTTTTCAACGTCTTGGGTAGCAGGGACGCGAAAAAGATGTTTCAAAAAATACACAAGTTGCATTTGCACATCATCAATCGTGGTGTAGAGTTGACTTGGCGAAAGCTATATGAAGGAACAAGTACGTTTCGATTGGAGATTCGAATTATGAAGAAACTGTTTATTTTAACGGCTGTGTTGATGCTGACGAGCAGCACGGTCGGGTGCCGTTGCTGCAATTGGTTATGTCGCGGAGCACCGTGCGATCCGTGTCTGCCGGCACCGGTCTTAGCCAGTCCATGCCCTACATGTAATCCGTGTGATCCATGCGCGACACCGCCGATGATTACCCCTGGGCCGGCCCCGTACACAGTGGCCCCTATCCAGTAACCAGCAAAACTCCCTCCCAGCAGTGCATGTTCATCGCGTGCCGGCCGCACCGTCCTGATTGCGGCCGACCGCGATGGGCTGCGCTGTTTTGCGAACGGTTGCCTTTCACCTTGGCCCTATTGCAATCTTGGGCAATATAGGCTAGGAATAAGTAAATTCCGGCCTGTCTGTGATTATGGTCGATTTGCGGCCGGATATGCCGGTGAGCCGTACCACGACTGGAGGGTGGGTGTATCATGGTCGATGAAAAAACAAAAGTCGAACCGGAACAGAACAAGCAGAAACGAATCCTACTGGTCGATGACGACCGGGAGATCGTCGAGTCGATGCGGCTCACACTGGAGGCGAACGGCTACGAAATTGTGATCGCTCGGGACGGAAACCAGGGGCTGGCGATGGTCGAGCGCGACAACCCCGACCTGGTAATACTCGACATGATGATGCCGAAGCGAAGCGGTTTTCTGGTGCTGGAGAAGCTGCGGCGCACCAGACCGGTGCCTATAAAGGTAATCATGATTACCGCCAATGAGGGCATCCGACACAAGGCCTACGCCGAGATGCTCGGTGTGGACGATTATATCCGCAAGCCGTTTGCTATTGACAGGCTGGTCGAGAGTGTCAATCGTCTGCTGGGTTGAGTCGCTGGAGCACGTCGTCTATTCGCAAGGCGGTTTTGTACGTGACGACGTCCGTCGGAAGTTCTGCGACAGCGTCTTTTGCCTGATCGGCAACCGCCAGAAGAATCCGTTTGTCGGCGAACGTCCGCAACGTCTGAACCTTGGCCTGTAAGTACTCGGGAGTCCAAAAGCCGACGATTTCCATCAGCACCGACCGGCCGTCGTCGTGGCGGAACACAAAGTCGGGTACAAACGCTTTTTGGCGATGGTGCAGAATCTCGCCCTCACGAACCAGTTGCCAACCATTTCGTTTATCGGCGCCCCACTTTTTTGCAAAGGCCTCTTCCACGCTGGAATCGAACGCATCCGGCGGCGGCAGATGGCTGTTCAAGCCGTCGGTGTGCGACAGATCGAGACTGACGCTGAAGCCGCGGCGTGTGCGGATTACCGCGTGCATTCGCCATCCTCGGCAGGCAATCAGCGCCGGTAGAAATCGGGCCATCGCCGCTCCGTATCGCCTGGTCCGACGCAACACCGACGCCGGACCGTCGAAACGAATACAGTACCGGCCGGCGCCTGTACGCGTTATCGTGTGCATAAGTCGTGCAAGCTTGGCGTAACGCAATATCGTTTTGAAGTCGTCGGTCGCCCAAACGGTCATCGATACCGCGCCGAACAGCGCCGCCTGCACCTGGGCGACGTTATATCGGGCAAGCAGCGCCCGGCCGTCCGCATACCCGTCAAATTTCGCCAGGCGATGGAATTCGATCACATCGGCGAACAGTTCTTTATCGATCTCCCGCCACGGTCGGCCGAGCTGCGAGGCAATATCGCGTTTGACCACAGCTTCCTCAGACTCGAACAGCCGGTCTGCTCTGCGCACCAACGGATGTTTCGCGGCGGCAAGGCGGAACACCTCGCGTCGCAAGGCGGCGGCACGACCGCGCCGGTCGCGCTGATAAGCAGAAACGTCGTCGAGCAATTTGCAGAAAGCGTCGATTCGACGTGCCGGGCAGTCCTCTTCCTCGGCGAAAACGGTCCATACCGCACGGTGCAACTCGCGCCGCGTCCGACCGACCCCGTTACGATAAACGTGCAGCATCCGCTCGGCGTAATCGAGGTACTGCCGATGTAATTGTCTGGTAAGCCGATCCGGTAAAATTCGCCCGGCGTCATAATCGGCGATGGCTAATTGTCGCGTAAGCATCGCTGTTCCTTCGGCGTCTAGACCGGCGTTCCTCGTTCGTCCCGGCCGAGACGATTTCGTAGAGCACCGCCCGGGCGTTGCCGGATTTTCGCAGCACCCGGCCCAACCGCTGTTTGGCCTGCCGGCTGGAGGCCGTACCGCCGATAACAATAGCAACCTTTACTTCCGGCAGATCGACACCCTCGTCGAGCACCCGGTTGGCGACCAGTGCAGGATAGGTCCCATTTTCCAGGCCTTGCAAGATTTCCAGCCGCTCCTTCTTCCCGCAATGACTCAACAAACAGGGAATAAGGAACCGTCTGGAAACGTCGCGGGCCATGGCATTCGAGCCGACGAAGATAATGCACGGCTCCGGGGCATGGAGCCGAAACAGGTCTTCGAGCACGCGCAGCTTTTCCTCCGCTCGGTCTTCAATCGACCTTTTGGCAAAGTATGCCTTTAGTGCCCGGCGTGCCTCGGTCGCTTTGCCCGTCTCGGCGCATAGATCCTCCCATGTGAATTTTGGATCATTTTTGCGACGCTGCACCATGTAGCGGCGGACCTCGCCGGAGAGTCGGTCGTAGCGGAGTTGTTCCTCGGCGGAAAGGTGGACCGGAACGCGGATGACTTCATAGTCGGCCAGTGTCCGGCCCTTGGCCGCGGAGATCGGCATCTCGTAGACTATCGGCCCGATCAGCCAATCGAGGTCAGTGTGACGTCCGTCGGAGCGTTCGGGCGTGGCGGTAAGTCCCAGCCGCATTGCAGCGGCGGACATTCCGGCGGCATCGCGACGCATCGGGCCGGGCAGATGGTGGCATTCGTCAAAGACAATCAGCCCGAACCGGTCCCCCAGCTTTTCCATGTGGATACAGGCACTGTCGTAGGTGGTGACGGATACGGGCCGGACTCGGTAAACATTATCTCCGATGATCCCGGCGTCGTACCCCAGCCCCGAGAGTATCCGTCGGTGCCACTGGTACATCAGGTCGCGCACAGGGGCCACGACGAGCGTGGATGTGGCGGTTTTGGCCATGATCGACAATGCCACTTCGGTCTTGCCGGTTCCGGTTGGCATGACGATACAACCTCGACGCAGGTTCGTCCACGCCTCGACCGCCGCCTTCTGTTCGGCCCGTAATGGATGGATATCAACGCACGGCCATCGGACCGGACGCCAAGCGGCAACGTCGTCTTCATACCGGTACGATTTCTCACTCAGCCGACTTGCGACTGCGGCATATTCGATCGCATCGCATCGCCATGCACTTACCCGGCCG
>DAOWNK010000324.1 GCA_030642635.1 Pirellulales bacterium | reverse complement strand
GGCCTCGGAAGCGGTCCAGCGGAGCATCGCCGAGCTACGCGAGATGGCCGCCGGCCTGAAGGCCGTGTTTCTAGCGTTTTGCACCTAAAAACGGAAGAGCCATAAAAATTAAGTGGCACCGGCGTCCCGCCGGTGCTACACAAGCATAGACGTTGCCACGAGCCGCGTTACACCGGCGGGACGCCGGTGCCACTGTGTTGTCGCCAATTTTTGTCCTTAACTCAACAATATTACCCCAGCCCCCAGCCCCTAGCCCCCAGTCCCTAGTCCCTAGTGTAAGTGACTCCAAACTTTTTCATCTTTCGCCAGAGCGTGGTCTTGTCGATACCCAGCTCCTCGGCGGTTCGAGCACGGTGTCCGTCGTGTCGGCGGAGCGCCTCGCGTATGGCGGCCGCCTCGGCCTGGACGAGCGGACCGGCGACCGGCGCCGCCTTGGTATCACGTGGGCCTTCCGTGCGCCCCAAAAGCTCGGCGGGCAGACACTCCGTATCGATCCGCTCGCCACGGCACAACACCACCGCACGCTCGATAAAGTTTTCCAACTGGCGGACGTTGCCCGGGAACTCGTACTTCAGCAACACCGCCATCGCCTCTTCCGATATGCCATCGATCTGTTTTCCCTGCCGTGCGTTGAACTGGCGGATAAACCGGTCTACCAATAGCGGGATATCCTCGCGGCGCTCGGCCAGCGGCGGCAGCACTATCCTAAGCACGTTGAGCCGATAGTACAGGTCCTCGCGGAACGCACCCCGGGCGACCAGTTCCGAGAGCGGTTTGTTCGTCGAGGTGATTATTCGCACATCGGCGTTCACGCTCTCGGTAGCGCCCAGCGGCTCGTACTGCCGCTCTTGCAGCACCCGCAGCAGCTTGACCTGCAAGGCGGTCGAGATATCGCCGATCTCGTCCAGCAGCAGCGTGCCGCCGGCGGCCATTGCAAACCGTCCCGGCTTGTCACGTTTGGCGTCGGTGAACGCACCCTTTTTGTACCCGAACAATTCTGACTCTAACAGCGTGTCGGGCAGTGCGCCGCAATTGACGGCGACGTACTTTTCCCCCGACCGGCGGCTGAGGTTGTGGATTGCTTTGGCGAACAGTTCCTTGCCCGAGCCGGTAGGACCCTCGATCAGCACGGTGCTATCGCTTACGGCCATCTCGGGCAGGATGTCCAGGATGCGGTGAATCTGGTGGTTCTTGCTGACGATGTCCTCGAACGTGTACTGCTGGTCGATCTCTTTGCGCAGCAACTCAATAGCCGACAAGTCGCGGAAGGTCTCCACGCCGCCGATGATCTGCCCGGCTTCGTCGCGCAACACGGCGGTGCTGACGCTAACCGGCACCTGCTCGCCGGTGCTGCTTAGTATGTTTATCGGCCGGTTGATAAACTGTCGGCCGCTCTCGATGGTTTCCCGCAGTGCGCAGTCACTCTGGCAGATGTTCGTCCGAAACACCTCGAAGCACTTCTGCCCGACCGCCTGTTGACGGGAAATGCCGGTAATCTGCTCGGCCGCGCGGTTGAACGACGTGACGTTCCAGTCTCGATCGACGGTGAACACACCGTCGGCGATCGAGTCGAGTATGGTCGCCACACGTTCGGGCGATAGTTGGCCGGGGTCGGATGACATTTGTTAGTGTGTAGTGGATAGTGGGTAGCTATCAGCGGTCAGCTATCAGCTTTCAGAAATTCACAATCCTTCGGCCGCTTGCGGCTTAGCAGTAGCATACATGCCCCCGCATGCAATACGGGGGCTTTTGGACGATTTTCGCAGGAATACTTCATTAGCTGATAGCTGACAACCACTAAACTACCATACTGCGACCGCTTGGACAACAACCGCAAAGTGGTTTTACGCGGTCGGCTGCCGCGAGAATTTGGCAACCATGGCAAGCAGCTTATCGCGATTGATCGGCTTGGTGAAGTAGCTGTTGCAGCCGGCGTCCAGGCATTTTTGGCAATCCGCCGGCATGGCGTGGGCGGTCAGTGCGACGATCGAGCCGTCGTATTGCCGGTCACGCAGGTTTCGCACGGCGTCGTAGCCGTCCAGCACCGGCATCTGCATGTCCATCAGCACCAGGTCGAACGGGTCGCCTGCCTGATGTGCTTCCATGGCCTTTTCGTAGGCGACCTGCCCGTTCTCGGCGAAGTCCACCTTCGCGCCGGCCTTCGTCAGGATAACGCCGATCAGCCGTTGGATATCCGGCGAATCTTCGGCCAACAGTATTCGGCAATCGAGCCGGTCGGCGGGCGGGTGATAGTCGGATTCGGACGGTGTTTTTGTTCTTTTTTTCCGCTTAGCCGACAGGAACTGCTCGGGGTGCTCGATCATCTTTACGCCGTCGGTCGGTCCGGTGCTGATGGTTGCGAAGAAGAAGCTCCCGACCCCCGGTGTGCTTTCCACGCTGACGTTCCCGCCGAGCTTTTCCGCCAGACGCCGGCAGATGACCAACCCCAGACCTGTCCCGCCGAACCGGCGCGTGGTCGAGGAGTCGGCCTGCGAGAACGGCTGAAACAGTTTGCCGAGTTGTTCCCCGGTCATTCCGATACCGGTATCTCGGACCTCGAACGACATCATCGGCGGATGGTGCTCCTCTTCGGCCTGAAATCCGACCAGCAGCATCACCTTCCCGCAATCGGTAAACTTGATCGCGTTGCCGACGAGGTTAATCAGTATTTGTCGCAGCCGGGTGGGGTCGGTGCGGACGGTCTCGGGCACCGGCGCGACGTACTCGATCTCCAGGGCCAATCCCTTCTCGGCCGCCCGACCTCGCATTAACAAACGCACGTCGTCGACTACCTTGATCGGCGAACAGACGATACGCTCTATTTCGAGTTTGCCGGACTCGATTTTCGAGGTATCCCGGATTTCGTTGCTGACTTTAAGCAAGTGCACGCCGTTGCGCCTGATGGTTTTCACGGCATTGGTGCGATCCTC
>DAOWNK010000221.1 GCA_030642635.1 Pirellulales bacterium | reverse complement strand
TGGCATAAAAGCTTTTGCGGCCCACGATGACTCCGGCGCTTTCTACAAGTTGTTGAAGGCCAATGCGCGGGAGATCTGGATCGACCGGCGATGCCGAAAGATGCGGCAATGGTGGCTCGAGGCACGCGAACTGGCCGGCAGGCACGGCAAGGAGCTCTGCGTCCGCACCATTAGCCCCGGCACCCACCACTACGGGAGCGACAAGACGCATTGGTACGGCCACAAGACGCCGCCGCTTACCATCTGTCGCAACCATGGCTTCGACCCGCGGCTATTTCACGCAGACGGCGGCCTTGTCACCTCCGAATACTTTGCGTTGGGCGTAGACCGCTACCGCCGCGGACGGGTTCACAACCGCGCATTCTGGCACGACAAGCGTCTTGACGGACTGATCCATACGGCTGACGGCAACGAGGTGGAGTTTTATTATTACTATTGGGAACTGCCGGCCCACCCCAAGGGGCCCGCCGTGGGCCCGTCGCACATGGCCGGTCGTGCAGCATTCGAGCCGTTGACCTACGCCATTCGTACGCGAAACGCTTACAGTCTGATTTTTTACAACTGGCACCGCGCGACCAGGGGTATCGACATCGAGCTGCGCGAGTTCGCCCGGGCGTATCGCGGCCTGCCGGCGGTCGAGTCCCGGCCGTTCGACGGCGCCTGCGAACCGAAGGGTGACGAACGACTCTGGATACGTTGGTTCGGAGACCGCCTAGCTGTGGTCAATGACAGCGGGCAACCACGTACAGTCACACTGACAATTCCCAAACGCGACGGGAAAGAGGTTTTCGATCTGGCCACCTGCCGCACTGTCGGTGTGCGAGGAGAGGAGAAGGGGCAATTTCGTTGTACACTTAAATTGCGTGCCTACGATCTGCGCACGCTCGTTGTTCGATAGTTAATCAGCCGCTTGCGGCTTAGCACCCCAGTGTTGGTGTATTGCGAAGCCGCAAGCGGCATAAGAAGGAATTTACAAGATGAATACAAACGTAACGCGAAAATTGCTGAGTTCAATTATTTCCCTGCTGATATTGCCGGCGGTTGCGATGTGCGATACTCCGGCAGACGCAGTCGCGCTGGAAAGCGGAGCGGTCGTCTGCACCCAAACCGCCGGCCCGACGCGGGCGCTGGGGCTGTTCAAGCCCGGTAAACCGCTCACACTGGAAGAGGGCTTTCGCGACCCGCCGCCTATCTCGCGCTCTCAGTGTTGGTGGCAGTGTCACGGCAGCGCGTTTACCAAAAAGGAGATCACACGCCAACTCGAGCAGTTTAAGGACAAAGGTATGGGCGGCGTGACCATCAAGGATACGGTACTCATGCCGCGCGACGAGAAGACGGCACACATCAAGGACGTCCCGTACATGAGCAACCAGTGGCTCGACATGTTCGCGCATATCGCGGCAGAGTGCAAACGGCTGGGGTTAATCTGCCGCAGTCGCTTCGGCAGTGGGTGGAACGAGGGCGGCCCGTGGGTAACACTCGAGATGTCTTCGCAGATAGTTGCCTTTGTCCAGTCCGAGCCGATCGTCGGACCGAGGAACTATGCCATGGCGATCCCCACGGCAAAGGACGGCTCGCCGACGGCCAAAGCACTCGCAAGTGGCGAGGCGTTCATCGTCGCGGTGCCTGAAAAGGGCGGCCAGCGGATCGATCTAACAGACAAGGTAAGCGAAGATCGTAAGCTTACCTGGAATGTGCCCGACGGCACCTGGAGACTGGCTTTCCTGTTACAGCAAACCGCTGGGTTACCACAACATGTCTACCGGCCCCTCCGGCGCGGGACTCGTTCATGACCATTTGAGTGCAGCGGGAACTGATCTGCAAATCCAAAACGTTGTGGGACGGATACTGGCAAAATTGGGTCCATTGCAGAATACCGCGTTCGATGGGCTCAACTGTGATGGCTGGGAGATGGGCAACCCGACTTGGACGCCCGGCTTCCGCCGAGAATTTATCGCCCGGCGAGGCTACGACCCCGTGCCCTATCTGCCCATGCTGATGGGTGTCAAGCGAGGCCGCACCTCCACCCAAAAATCCAAGGTAAGCGACAAACTGAGCGAGCGGGACCTGCGATTCCTCTTCGATCTGCGCACGACGGTTAGCGACCTGATCGTGGAGAACTTCTACCGCCACGTCAACCGGTGGTGCCGCGCGCACGGCGTGGCCTTCGAAGCACAGGCCGGCGGGCCGGCTTACGTACCGAAGGACCTCATTCGGGCACACGGCGAGGTGGACATCCCGATGGGTGAGTTTTGGACGAATGGATGGACCTGCGTCAAAATGCCGTCCTCAGCAGCCCACGCCTACGGCAAGCGGCTTGTCGGTATGGAATCGCTCACTAACACGACCTTCACGAAATCGCGCAACCACCTCTCGACCTCGCCGGCCGTGATGAAAAAACGGATCGACGAGGCATTCCTGTTTGGCGGTAACTACATCACCATGGCGGTGGTGGAATACTCGCCGGCCGAGGCCGGGTTGCCGGGTTGGGTGCACAACTGCGGTCCACACCTGAACCACTGCCAGACCTGGTGGCCGATGGCTCGACCCTTCTTCGACTACCTCGGACGCTGCTGCTTCATGCTGCAGTCGGGCAAAGACGTGGCGCAGGTGGCCGTTTACCATACCTTCCGCAGCAAGGACTCGCGCTGGTACTACCTTCCCGACAAACTGTCGGAGTGGCCAAACCAGTTCGCCGCCGATTACGTCGGCGACGACCTCGTGCAGAACCACATGAACGTGCGCGACGGCCGGATCGTGCTTAGCTCGGGCGCGTCGTACCAGGTACTGTGCATCGCTCCCACGCCGCGTCCCACGATGCCGCTTGCCACGTTAGAGAAGATTCGCAACCTTACACGTCAAGGCGCCACGGTCGTTTGGTTGGCCAAGCCGCCCGCGCGATGCCCGGGCCTGACCGACTATCCGCAATGCGACGCCAGGTTCAAAGCGATCATCGAGAAAATGGAGAACAACGGCCGGCTCGTCGTTCCTTCCAGGCAAGATTATTCCGGCCTTATCCCGATCGTCGAGAACAGCCCCAACCCGCCGGCCTGGCTGATTGCCGCCGATGCTCCGCTACGGTTCGTTCATCGCCGCACGCCGACGGCCGACATTTTCTTCGTGGTCAACTGCGGGGAAAAGCAACTCGACACGCCGGTGACGTTTCGCATCAAGGATCGCCGGCCGGAGTTTTGGAACCCTGAAACCGGCACAATCGAGCCGGCCGTCTGCGAGAAAGTGGACGGCGGCACACGTCTGAGTGTCCGGCTTCCGGCCCTGGGTACTGTCTTCGTTGTCTTTCGTGAGCAAGGCGGTCCGCCGCCGCCGCAAGAGCGGAAATCGCCCGGTAAAGTGTTCGCACCAATCGCAATCGACGGCCCGTGGGAGGTCGAATTTCCCGAGGGCCGAGGCGCACCGGCCAAGATAACGTTCCCGACGTTGAAGTCCTGGACGGAATCGGACGATCCCGGAGTGCGGCACTTCAGCGGTATCGCCACGTACCGCACAACGTTCGACTGCCCGGCGTCCGTTGCGCAAAGCGGCCTTGCGGTGAAACTCGACCTTGGCCGGGTAGCCGAGGTGTGTGAAGTGCGCATCAACGGAAAGCCGGTCGGCATCGGTTGGCATCCGCCCTACAGCTTCGACATCAGCGGCCGACTTGCTTTGGGAGAGAATCGCCTTGAGATTCGCGTGGCCAACCTCTGGCACAACCGGCTGGTCGGCGACGCCGCCTTGCCCAAGTCAAAACGAGTCAGCCGCATGGTCCCCGAGTCTCATTACCAGCGACTCCGCGATCATAAGCTCATCGATTCCGGTCTGCTCGGCTCAGTCCGAGTTGTTGCCGCACAATGAGGTCGGCTGGGTGTTTGTAGTGACATACGTATTGCTCTACCATAAGCTATAGTAGAGTACGTTCCGGAATAAATCGGAGTACGTTATGTCCACGCAAAAAATCCAAGGCATCTTCACCCCGCACATGGTCCCTCTGGACGACCAGGGGCGGATCAACGAACCGGAGCTGCGGCGATATATCGACTGGCTGATCGACCGGGGCGTGCATGGGCTGTATCCGAACGGCTCCACCGGCGAGTTCGTCCGATTCACTGCCGAGGAGCGGCGGCGGATCGTCAAGATCGTCTGCGAGCAGGCCGCCGGCCGGGCGCCAGTGCTGGCCGGCGCCGCCGAGGCTAATGCAAAGGAAACGCTCGCCGCATGCGAGACATACGCCCAGTTCGGCGCCCGGGCGGTGGCGATCGTCTCACCGTTCTATTACAAGCTCAGCTCCGAGTCGGTCTACGCCTACTTCCGCGAGATCGCGCTGAACAGTCCGATCGACGTAACGCTGTATAACATCCCGATGTTCGCCTCGCCGATCGACGTACCTACGCTGAAGCGACTGGCGGAGTTCGAGCGGATTGTCGCAATCAAAGACTCCTCCGGCGACCTGGCACACATGATGCGGATGATCGCGGCCGTTAGGCCGATCCGGCCGGACTTCTCGTTCCTGACCGGTTGGGAGGCAGTGCTCGTGCCGATGCTGATCGTCGGCGCCGACGGCGGGACCAACGCAACCAGCGGCGTGGTGCCAGAACTGACCCGCACGTTGTTCGATCTGACACAAGCCGGCAAACTCGACGAGGCGATGAAGCTTCAGTACCGCCTGCTCGAACTGTTCGACACCATGCTGTATTCGGCCGATTTTCCCGAGGGTTTTCGTGCGGCCGTGCAGCTTCGCGGATTCCGACTCGGCCGCAGCCGCCAGCCGCAAAGCGACGCACAGCGGATCGATTCCGCTGCATTGCAGAGTGTGCTGCGGTGTATTCTTTCCGATTTTGGTTACGTGGAAGCCCCGCCCGAAGGCTGCCCTGTACGCACCGGCAACATCGACCAAGACCGCATCAGCCACATTGCGGCAAGTGTGATCCAAGAACTGCGTGAGCGGGGCACTATTTGAATGGCACGTTGGGCTTGTTGGAATCGCCGAACACGGTGCCGCGCAGCGAATCGCCCCCACGCAGTTTACCTGCGTGGAGCGAGTGTCTGTACTCTACCGGTAAAAGTAGGTTATGCTTTAGCATATCGCATCTTGGAATCGGGGAACGTTAGGATCACGATATGCTGAAGCATAACCTACTCCGGGTGCCCGTGATTGAGTGTGCCACTGCTTCGCAGAAGCAGTGTGTCGGGAAGATGGTAGCAGGCAGGTGTGGCCAATTCCCGACCTTGCAATCGGCCGCGTGGTGTGATACATTTGTTCACATGGTGCAGTGGTATGCACCCGTTCGTAGCTGTAGGCTGGGTCGAGCTGAGCGAGGCCCACCTTTGCGTAGGATCGAACGATGGCGTCACCAAAAGGTGGGCCTCGCTCCGCTCGACCCAGCCTACGGGAGTTTTGCA
>DAOWNK010000345.1 GCA_030642635.1 Pirellulales bacterium | reverse complement strand
TTGACACGGCCGGACCGGACATGGTATTTGTAAGTTTATGCTAGCTGTTAGCAAGCATTCGTTGTTGAGGATCAAGGCCTCTGAACCCTAAAGCTCAACCCCTCGAAAAGTGCGGACTTCGCACTTAAAAACGGAAGAGCCACTTTTTGTAACCCAGCCAACTTCGGAGCGGCTTGCCGATACCAATACGCCGCCCGGTGGTAAAGACGCTGCTCGATTAAGCCTTTTTCGGCCTTGGCCAAATTCCACCACCCGTCGGCCAACCGCCCTTGCTCGGTCGGATCGGCCACCCCTTTCAGTTCCTGCGCGGCAAGTGCCCGCAGAGTTGCATCGCTGCACAGCGCCAGCATCGGCAGCCCGGTTTTCCAGTCGCCGTTTACAAAGCACCGGAACCTGCCCACCAGCAGGTTCGCGTCCGGGTCCGCCGGATTGCGTTCCAGCACCTTTTCCGCCGTTTTGACATCCTTGTGCATCTTGGAGAATTTTTCGATATCCCTTGTCAATTCCGCAATCTGTTTGACGAGTTTCCCTTGCCTGGCCCTGCGTGCCTCGGACAGTGCAATCCTAGCCGACTTTTTCGCCGAGTCGAAGTCGGCTGCGTGGATCGCTTCGTCGGCCAATTTCAGAGCGATCTGGCCAACAGACTCGCGCCCGGTCGAAAGCTTCGTTTTCTTCGGCAATGAGCCAAGCACATCGACTTTCATTTTTATCGGCTCAACCTGGAACGTTCGGCTCATTTCGTCGATGGCAATGAAAGCAGTCACAACGTCGCCGCTCTTCACGGCCAGCTTGCCGACTGCCTGAAGCAGTGTGTAACGGTTGGCCGAGTTCTGTGATTCCAATGCCTTGTCGAAGAGTTTTTTGACCAGTGTCCGTTGCTGGCCGTTGTTTTTGGCGTTTTTGTACTCATCGCCGTAGACCTCATTAATAAGCCGGCGAGCATCCTTTTGATCGGCGTCGGACGGGACCGACTCTCGCGCCGCACTTTCAACCGCTGTTTCCTCGGGAATATCAGCAGTCTCATTGGTTGGACCGTTCGGAACCACATTTGCCGCCGAGTGGGCTTGAAGCAGGTCGGCCAGCCCACTGGCGTTTAGCGGCGGTTCTTGCGGTTGCTCGGCATGATCAGCCAGGGACGAATCTTGCTCGACCGGTGTCTCAGTCTTGTAGGGTGCGTGCAACGCACCAACTGAATCCGCCTTTTGTTCACGGTGCGTTTTACGCACCCTACGGCTACTGTCAACTGATGCTCGTGGAGTGGAACGTTTGGTTAAGTCTTCATGTGGTAACCTCTCATCGCCAAGAAAGTACACGATGCTTGCACCGAGAAGCACCACGATTATTAAGATCGCGGCTGGGGCCTGCCAAGACTGATTCCTGGATGGCCGCTTGGTATACGCCTTGATGAACGGAGTTTCGTTCGACCATGCAGACGGTTCAACCGGCAATGGAGCCGGCGGTCGAGATGGTGGTGGAACCGGCGGTTGAGATAGTGGTGGAACCGGCGGCGGAGCAGGAATGGAACCTTGGTAAGCCTCGGCCATATCGAAAGGAGATGCCGCCGTTTGCCGCAACCATCGGTCGTACGCCACCTTCTTCTCGGCAGTAAGCAAACAGACCTTGGCCGTGGCGATCTCGTTCAGCAGATTCTGTGAAACAGCCGAATGCTTGCCGGTCTGGAAAGATCGGATGTGCACCATCCGCTGATCGGCGGCACTGGCGATTACGTCCGGGTCGGACTCGAATCGGTCGACGCCCAACAGTCTGTAGTAATCGGGCGGCTGATCCTTCGACGATATGCCAAGCCATTTGTGATAAGGGTCGAACGTATCGTTCATAGCTTCCACTGCCTCCGATCAATCCTCGGCTTAACGTGAAACCCACAGTACGATGGGCTTCATTCTACTGTGTTGTTGCAGTGCGTACAACCTACGCACCGTTCGAGGTCGTGCGGTTTGCATCCATGACACGATCGCGCATAAAATAAGGGAACGCCGGACTAAACACTGCTCCCTGAACCCTTGCGATAGGGCATGAGTGAACAGCACCCAGCCGACGCTCCCATCTCGGGAGCGGGCTTCAAGTGCTGCTTCACTCATTCCAAAGCCAAACGGCTCAGGTCGCAATTTTCAGAGAAGCAGATACTTGACGCACGCGCGTCAATTCAAATTGTCAGTATAATCCTATCATCAATGAGTCTGGAAAACAAGCAGGCGCCTGGTATCTCAACACGTAGGGCGGGTGCTGAAATGTCACCAAAATCTCTGTTGCCCTCTGCGTACTCTGTGGTGTTCTCCTTAAAGTGGCCAATTCCCGGTCTTGAAATCGGCCGCGTGGTGTGATACATTTGTCCACATGGTGCAGTGGTATGCACCCGTTCGTAGCTGTAGGCTGGGTCGAGCTGAGCGAGGCCCACCTTTGCGTAGGATCGAACGATGGCGTCACCAAAAGGTGGGCCTCGCTCCGCTCGACCCAGCCTACGGGAGTTTTGCA
>DAOWNK010000200.1 GCA_030642635.1 Pirellulales bacterium | reverse complement strand
GTCGACCGTTAGGCAGCGCAATGTTTGTCGACCGATTGGAGAGACTCGTTGGTCGCGTCCTAAGCCCACAAAAGCCCGGCAGAAAGCCTAGATTTCCCAAGCAGCCAAATTAGATATCGTGTCCCCGGAATTCCGGAATTCGCCGGAATTGACCCGGAATTGCCGGAATTGAAGCCAACCGCCCGAGACGCGCTGTGCGAGCACCAGCGGCTAACGGATTGAACTTACAAAGCTGAAAGCTGATAGCTGACTGCTGACAGCCCCTTCCCCTACAACACACTCAGCGCCACTTTCATGTAGATAATAATCCCCAGCACGTCGATCAGCCCGGCGACGAAGGGGCTGCTCATCATGGCCGGGTCCAGCCCGAGCCGTTTGAACACAAGCGGCAGCACCGAGCCGAGCAGCGTGCCGGTTACGATAACCAGCAGCAACGTCAACGGTATGACGGCGGCGGCCAGATAGCTCGGCGCGGCGACCAGGGCACAAAAGTATCCGACGATCCCCAAAAAACCGCCCAATACCAGCCCCATGACCAACTCGCGCCGGACTACCCGCCACCAATCGCCCAGCGCAATGTCGCCGGTCGACAGCGCGGTGATGATAAGCGTGGCCGACTGGCTGCCGGTGTTTCCGCCGGTGGAGATCACAAGCGGAATGAACAGCATCAGCCATGCGTACTGCTCGATAACCAACTCGTATTTGCCCAGCACCATGGCCGTGAGCATTGCGCCGAAGAACAGTACGGTCAGCCAGATACCCCGTTTCCAGGTGAGCGTGAGCAGGTCGGTTTCCAGGTATCCGACCTCCAACGGATCGACCGCCGCAATGCGATGTGCGTCTTCGGTGGCTTCCTCGCGGACCACGTCGATTACATCGTCGTGCGTGATAATGCCTAGCATATGGTGTTCGTCGTCAACGACCGGTATAGCCAACAGGTCGTAATGCGCCACCTTCCGGGCGACCTCTTCCTGGTCGTCGGCCACGTTGACCGTAAGCAGATCTCGCTCCATCAACTCTCCGACCCGCGTATCCGGACGGCCCATTGCCGAGACCAGCTTCCGGAACGATACCAGCCCGCGCAGGTGGTCTTCCTCGTCCACCACGTACAGGTAGTAGATGGTCTCCAGCTCCTCTGCCTGTCGGCCGATCTCCTGTACGGCCCGATCTGCGGGCAGGTCCTCGCTGAGCCGGGCGAACTCGGTGGTCATAACCGCGCCGGCGGTATCCTCGGGATACGCACTGAGGCGTTGGATGTCTCGCCGCTCGTCGGACGGGATCAGCGGCATCAACTCCTCGACGATCCACGGCCTGACCTCTGCGAGCAGGTCTACGCGGTCGTCTGGTGGGAGATGGCCGATAAACTCGGCGATTTCCGCCCGATCTTGCGTCTCGATGATCTCGATCTGCTCGTTTTCCTCGAAGAATCCGAATATTTCGACCCGAAGCGGCACCTCGGCGTGGTGCAGCACCGCCCAAGCCTCCTTGGCCGTCAGCCCTTCCATGAATTCGGCGGTTCGAGCCGGGTGCAGTTCAGTGCAGAAATCGGCCAGTTCGGCCTCGTTCGCTTCGGCAAGCATTTCGCGTAATTCCGGCAGGTAGAGTGTGTTCGGCATGGCGGCACTCGTTTTATTGGTGGTTGTTTATTGTCGTATGTGTAAGTATGGCACGCCGCGTGGACGCGGCGGCTAAACCGTCTTTCACCTTATTCGAGTATCCCTTCAACACCGCCGTGTGTCAAAGGGCATCGCAATCACGGATTGACAAAACCCGTTTGTACTGTTAGAGTTAAGTGCTTTCACGTTCAATTTCTCCAGACTCGCCGTGCTTTTCACGGCCGCTAAACTGCATTATGTCTCTGGATACCAGGCTGGAACGTTGCGAGCAGCGGATCGGATACGTTTTTTCCGATAAAAACATGCTGACAGCGGCGTTGACACACGCCTCTGGCGCGGAACACCGCTTGGCGTCGAACGAACGGCTCGAATTCCTCGGCGACGCCATACTCGGGCTTGTCGTCTGCGAAAAGCTCTACCACCTGTATCCAGACTACCTGGAAGGCGACCTGACCAAAATCAAGTCGGTTGTGGTCAGTCGCCAAACCTGTGCGAAGATCAGCGCGTCGCTGGGCATGGATGAATTCCTGATTCTGGGCAAGGGCATGTCCACCCGATCGTCTCTTCCGCCGTCGCTGCTGGCCGACGTGTTCGAGTCGCTGGTGGCCGCCATTTACCTCGATGGTGGGGATTATGCCGCCCGTACGTTCCTGGATACACATATTGCTCCGGAAATCGATTTGGCGGTCGAGGGTGAATCGGGCATCAATTACAAGTCGCTGCTGCAGCAGTTGGTCCAACGCGAGCATGGCACAACGCCTACGTACCAGTTGATCGACGAGAAGGGTCCAGACCATAACAAGTGCTTTAAGATTGCCGCCCGGGTGGGCGAGAATTGCTATCAGGCGGCCTGGGGGCGGAACAAAAAGGAAGCCGAGCAACACGCCGCCCAAAACGCTCTGAGTGAACTCGGCGGCGAGCAGGCGCCGTTCCCCCCCGGTGGTTGAGGAAGAGAGAGGAGAGAGGAGAGAGGAGAGAAGAGAGCGTAAATTCAGAATTCGCAAGATAGACAACACCTATGTAGACTGCATTGCCGATGGATTTCTTGCCTATGTTTACACCCGTTTCTCTCCTCTCTCTTCTCTTTTTTCTCCTCTTCTCTTTCGCGCAAACCCGTTCCTGCATCCTAACATGCCCCGTGCAGTTGCACTCTTCTCCGGCGGGCTGGATAGCATACTGGCCGTTCGCATTCTGCAAGAACAAGGTTTCGATGTCGATGCGCTGTGCATCCGCACGTTCTACTCGTCTTGCCGGTCCGCCGCCGAGGAAGCCGCCGCCGTGCTAGGCGTAAAGCTGACCGTGCTTCCGGTCGGTGAGGATTACGTCGAGGTAATCCGAAATCCGTTGTACGGCTACGGAAAGGGCGTCAACCCATGCGTCGACTGCCGCATTTACATGTGCCGAATGGCCGGACGGTTAATGGAAGAGCTTGGTGCGTGCATGGTAATTACCGGCGAAGTCGTCGGTCAGCGTCCGATGAGCCAGAAGCGGCAGCACCTGGAGGTGATCGCACGCCGCAGCGGCCTGGAGGGCCGATTATTGCGCCCCCTGTCGGCAAAATTGCTCCCGCCGACCATCCCAGAGCAAGAAATGCTGGTCGATCGCCGACGGCTTTACGATTTCAGCGGACGTGGACGCCGAGGGCTGATTGCGTTGGCCGAGTCGTTGGGTATCTCCAAGATTCCTACTCCTTCGTCCGGTTGCACGTTGGCCGAGCCGTCGTTCGCCGGCCGGGTGCGCGACCTGTTGCAATTTTGCCCCGATGCGGCGCGATGGGATTTCGAGTTGCTCAACCACGGCCGCCATTTCCGCTTCGACGAGCAAACGAAGATCGTCATCGCTCGCAGCGCGACCGATAACGACGCGTTGCGGTCGATGGCTACGCGCGAGGACGCGCCGGAGGTGAAGGTACTCATCCCGCTGGGTTTCCGCGGCCCCGGCGCGGTGGTGGTCGGACATATTGGCGAGCCGGCCCTGGCGTTTGCCGGCGCCTTGATACTGCGTTACGCAGGCCATAGCAAACCGGAAGAGGCAGAAGTCCGGGTGGGAGGCTCCGAGGCAGGATGGGTAATTAAGGCAAAGCGAGATACGGCGGCGGAATCGGCAACACCGCTTTAAGATTCGGGAATCGGGGGTCGGGAATGGGGAATCGGGAATGGGGGATAGGGAATAGAGCCTAAACCCCGACCCCCGATCCCCGACCCCCGAATCCCGATCCCCGACCAAATAGAAACGCCCGGTCAGCCGTGCCGGGCGTTTCTTTCTCGTCGTAGCAAATTTGTCCGCATGAAGAAGAGTTACTCCTTCTTGGCAGCCTTTTTCTTTTTGGCGACCATCTTCTTCTTTTTGGCCACCTTCCTCTTTTTGGCTACCTTTTTCTTGGCCGCCTTCTTTTTAGCCACTTTCCTCTTGGCTACTCTCTTTTTGGCGACCTTCTTCTTCTTTTTGGCCACCTTTCTCTTAGCGACCTTCCTCTTGGCCGCCTTCTTGGCGACCTTCTTGCGAGCTGCCTTTTTCTTGGCCACCTCACGTCCTCCTAAATAACGAGTTGGGCGATCTCCTTATCAACGGTCGGGCTGGGGCCGAACATCGACCGGCTCATCGCCACAGAAACAAGACAACGAACTTCCCGACATCCTGCCACCGACGCACGTCGCGTCGAAACAAGCCGCCGTTCGTTTCCAAAGTTGGTGCTGAAACTCCTTTTTCATCAGAGGAACTTCAACCGTGTTGAACCCTCCATGGATCCAACTTCTTGTGATCGTAACTATTTTGAAAATATTTGCAAGTACAATTTGCACTTTAAGGCAAATTTTTTTGTTTTTTTGTTGCAGCCATGCTCGCAATCATTTCATTCAGACGCGCCGCGAAGAAATTTTCGCGCCGATAATCGACCGTCGAATCGCGCCGACACTCAACGCGCACGTCGCGCTGATCGATACGTTCAACTCGCCAAACTTATCACGCAACACAACGTCGACAACTTGGCGTCGACCGATCGTAGACGCCACGTTGCGCGTCGGTTAATCGCCCTGCGATGCGGTGTCCTTCTGTTGATCGAGCCGAAGCTCTTGACCGATGATATCGTGACCGATTTTTCGCTCCACAAGACATACCGCCCACCAGCCGGCTCGCCGGAACGATTGCCGTAACCTGTTGATACACAACAGGTTACAAATGTCTCGGCACGGCGCGAAACGGTCGGACAAAATCGTGTGCGCATGCAGCCGATACACGCCGAAACGGAAGGATTTCGCATGGAAAACCCGTCCGCAGCGGCGGTTTTCATTGACGTGAACGCCCCTTTTCATCTCGATTCACGCCGACTCATCGACGAGTGGTTATCCACGTTGTATCGTATCGCTTTGGCTACGATAAACTGCCTCGACGCACGCATTTTCAGACGCATAAATCATCATCGCAGCGATGCATCGGAGCATCGCCGGCGAGTATTGCATCGCCGATTGTGAAGACTCGAAACGGGAAATTTTCGATATTGAATCCGGCAAAAAAAATTCCAAATTGGCCGAAATTCTTGCCAAAGAGTGGCTAAACAACAATCGTTCAGCCCTTCACCACGCCGATCGGGCGCAATCTGGCGACCTTTTTCGCCAATCCGGCACGATCTACCACCTCTACCACCACGCCGACGTCCTTGTACGCCGCCGGCTGCTCTTCGGCCAGCCCTTTCCAGTTCCGGCATCGTGTGACGATCCCTTTTTCGGCCAGTTCGCGGTCGATTCGTCGGCCACCGGCGTGACGCACGGCCGCCTTGCGGCTGAGCACTCGGCCGGCGCCATGGCAGGAACTACCGAACGAACGCTCCATACTCGCCGGCCGGCCGACCAAAATCCAACTTGCCGTGCCCATATCGCCGGGAATTATTACCGGCTGGCCGATCGAGCGGTATCGCGGCGGCAGGTCCGGGTGATCGGCGCCGAACGAGCGCGTGGCGCCCTTGCGATGCACACAGAGCGTCTTCAGCCGGCCGCCGACGGTGTGCTGCTCCATTTTGGCGATGTTGTGTGCAACGTCGTAGACCAGGTCCATTTGCAGCGATTCCCAGGATTGGCCGAAGAATTCCGCGAATACCTGCCTGGTCTGCCACATCAGCAGTTGCCGGTTCGCCCAGGCGTAGTTCGCCGCACAGCGCATTGATTGCAGATATTCGCGTCCCTCGGGGCTGTCGACCGGCGCGCAGGCAAGTTGCCGATCCGGCAGTTCGATGCCGTAGCGTGCCGGCGCGTTGCGCAGTTTTTTCAGCGAGTCGTCGCACACTTGATAGCCCAACCCGCGCGAGCCGCTGTGGATCATCACGCAGACAAGGTTTTTTTCAAGTCCCATGACCGCGGCGGATTTCTCGTCAACCACCTCATCGACCACCTGAACCTCAAGAAAATGGTTCCCTGCGCCCAGCGTGCCGCACTGGTCGAAGCCGCGACGCATCGCCCGCTCGCTAAGATGGCC
>DAOWNK010000220.1 GCA_030642635.1 Pirellulales bacterium | reverse complement strand
GCGAAGATCGATCGATTATTATCGGGAAATCAATGTGGGGGGCTCTATTCCAATACAGCCGTAAGCGGCTATGAGAGGATGCCCAGCACGATCTTCCGCAGCTTCGGCTCGGCGGCGGCGGCGGTGGCGATGATCGCGTCGCTATCGGCCGGTTTTAGTGCGTCGGGCAGGCACATGTCGGTGACGATCGACAGCCCAAGCACCTTCATGCCGGGGTGTACCGCAACGGTCACCTCCGGCACGGTCGACATGCACACCACGTCGGCGCCGGTGGTGCGCAGGAACCGATACTATGCCCGGGGTTCGAGATTCGGACCGGTCACCGCCACATAGACGCACTTGTGGGCGACGAAATTCTCGCCTCTGGCAAACTCCAACACACGATCGATCAACGCCGGATCGTACGGCGCGATCATATCCGGGAAGCGAGGGCCAAGCCGCTGGTCATTGATACCGATAAGCGGGTTGCCGTGCATCAGGTTGATATGGTCCTCGATGACCATGATATCACCCAAGCCGTACTGCGGATTGATCCCTCCGCAGGCGTTGCTAACGATGAGCAACTCGGCGCCCAGCGCTTTCATCACGCGAACCGGGAAGGTGATTTGGCGATACGAGTAACCCTCGTAGACATGGAAGCGGCCCTCCATGGCAACTACCGGAATGCCCTGCAGAGTGCCGCAGACGAATTGCCCGGCGTGACTAACGGCAGTCGATTGGGGGAAATGCGGGATGGCCTGATAGTCGATCGTGGCTTGTGAGTCGATCTGTTGTGCAACGCCGCCCAGCCCGGTCCCTAAAATCATGCCGACTTGCGGCTTTCCGGACCAGTGCCCGCGTATAACGTCGGCGGCCCGCTCGATTTGCGCAGCTAGTTCGTGCATGGATACGGTATCGTTGAAATATAATTAAAAGTCTTCGTCATCGTCGTCGAGATCGTCGTCATCGAGATCATCGTCATCAAGATCATCGTCATCGAGATCATCGTCGAAATCATCGTCGAAATCATCGTCAAAATCATCGTCGAAATCATCGCCGAAATCGTCGCCGAAATCATCGTCGTCGTCCTCGTCGAGCACAGCGACGCACCTGCCGACTGGCACTGGCGTTGCAAACCGTTCAACACCAGCAGTTGGGTCCGATCCATCGAGAGGCAAACATACCGGTTCAATTTCCAGTATCATGGTTTTACTCCTCAATCGTAAAATAGCTGAAATATTATCCAGAATTGTTATTCAACGCCCGCCGATTTGTCAAGGCGTTAAGGCACGTCGGCCGACGAGTCCTGGCTGATCGTTGGAAGCTGGACCGGCGAGGCAGGTAGTGCAGGCGCACCCTGATCCACACGGTACTGATGTCCCGAAGAATCGTCAAGCGAGGGTTCCTCGGAATCCGCCTTGGCCACGGCGGCCCGGCGGTGTTGCCGAAATGCCTCCAGATAGCGATGAAGCTCGGCATTAGCCGGTTCCACCTTGTACCAGTCTTGCAGGACCGGTGCGGCGGCCTCGATTTGCCCGTTCGAGAGCAGCACTACCGAGAGCCACCTGAGGCACAGTGGGTCGCGGCAGCCGGACAGGTAGGCACTTTGGAGGCGCCCCAAGGCGGGGGTCCAGTTCTGCCCGGCGGCCATGCAGGCCCCTCGGACGGCCTCTTGCAGCGGCCGACGACCTCCCGGGGGTTCAGGCAGTTGATCTATCAGTTCGATTGCCTCGGCGCTGCGGCCGTGTTTTATGTGCAAGTCGATCAAGCTGCGCCGCAGCCGGCTCGAATCACTGTTGCAATTCAGCGCCTCTTCCAGCACGGTAAAGGCTTCTTTATCTTTGCCCTGCAATTGCAGGATGGCACTGAAACAATTGGCGGCCATTTCGGCAAGCTCGCTCAGGTGCCACACCTCCAGGTTGATCTGGCCGTGTTTCACAGCGACCTGGAACGAGCGGGTAGCCAGATCAAGGCGATTCTGCGACTGTAGATAATTGCCCATCGCCAGCAACAACTGGGCGTCCAGTGGGTAGATTTCCAACGCTTCCAGGCAGATGTTAAGCGGATCGTCGCAGCCGGAGGTCTCGGTGTCGAAGTTGGTCAACAGCCCGTAGTAGGCCTCGAGCATCTCGGTCGAGCCGTGCTCTGCGACCTCGATCGCCTTGAGGAAGGCGTCGCGTGCCTGCTTGCGGTCGTCAAGGTTGCCGTACGCTTCGCCGGCGACCAAGAGAAGACGAGCCGACGGCGGCGAATCTCCGGCAATTTCCAACTCGGCCAACTCCAGGTCGCGTCGGGCGATGCGGGAGCACCGTTCCGGATTGTGCTGACGAGGATGCCTGAGAATTCGTCCCGGCGCAATATCCACATGTAACCCTGCCGCTTCGACCGACAGCCGGATCGTCTCACGCAGCCGACCTGTAAACTCCAAGTCCTTGCGGTTAGGAACCAGTCGCATTTGGGCAACCTGCTCGCCGGAGGTGCCCGGTACGGCCGGTGGAACCTCAACCAGCATCGTGTACGCATTGGACTGGTCGGACAGGTGGTCGATAAACTCGCGCAGCTCTGCGGCCGAGTTGCCGGGGAGACGCTCGCCGGCGTCAAGCCACAAGACCCAATTGCCGGTGACCAAACTGAAGCAGTGGTTTCTGGCAGCGGAGAAATCCTCACACCAGGTAAACTGTTCGACCATTGCCCCACAACGCCGGGCAATCAACGGAGTCTGGTCCGTCGAGCCGGTATCCAGCACGACGATTTCATCGGCGATCGGACGCACACTTTCGAGGCTCTCTGTCAGCACGTCCTGTTCGTTGCGGACGATCATGGCCACCGAGAGCCGTGGCCGCGAGGTTTGAGTTGCACAGCCGGTCATTGGTCTACCCTTCATCTTATGAAAACCACCAAAACAGCGGCCATCGAACCATAAAGCCGCGACCGCTGGTCGCGCCATTATATTATGCCAGTGCCCTCATAACGCGACCAACGGTCGCGGCTTTATATGATGTCTGAAACACAATCAGCGGGGGAGTGTACCGACTGCCGGTAATCGCTTAAAGGCCGATTTTCGACGATATTACGCCAACCGCTTACGACTTAGCGGCAGGAGTTTCGCTAGCCTGCCTGTTTTGCCTCTTTTGCCGCGAAGAGCACGAAGTATGTAGGGTGTGTGTTTCAAATGGCTAATGTAAACGTAGCCGTTTGATCGTTCTACGCACGCCGCAACTCGACGTTCACCCCGTCGCCAACCTCGGCAACGGCATAATATCCGTTGGTAGCCGGTCCGCAGTTGACGACCGTCGTGCTGCTGATCTGTTCCATACCTCGGCCTTCATGGACGTGGCCGCAAACGACCAGCGCCGGCCGGGTGGCATTGACAAAATCTCGCAGTGCCGTGCTGCCGGCGTGGAAGAACATCCGCGTGCGGTCGAGCCGGCCGTCGCGCGGCGGGACGTGCGAGAGCACAATGTGATGTTCCATCTCACCGAGTTGTGCGTAACCGGTACTGAGCACCTCGGCAAGTTCCTCTTCGGTGAACTGGTACATACCGCTTCGCCATGGTGGTATGGCGGAGATGCCGTGCAGACCAATCTCGCCGTGGATTACTCCGCGGCCGGCAAGCGAGACGCCCAACTCCGCCAGCCGCCGGTCGATTGCGGCCGAATCGCAATTGCCGGCCACGGCCAGAACCGTCACACCGGTGGCTTGTGCATCTCGGAGGAGCACTTCAGCGTCGTCCGGCGAGCCGAAATTGGTGATGTCACCACCTAGCAGGATCATCTCAACGGCGAGATCGGCCGTAGCGGCCAGAATTCGCTCCAGAGCAGTGCGGTTGTTGTGCAGATCGGTAATGCAGAGTAATTTCATAGGCGGCTATTATGGTAAGCAACTCGACAAATTGCGACAAGTCCTCTTGCCAAAATCGGCGGGAAAGCGGATACTAAAGCAAATTGATATGGTAAGCTTCTTAATTCTACGGAGAGATTTAATGTACAGAATAGGATGTATCGCCTTGTTGCTGGGCGTGACGTTGCTTGTGGCGAGCTGCCAAAAATCGGAAACCGACACACCGGAAAGCCTGGAAATACCTGAGGTCTCGGAGAACGTCGACGGCGGCAAGGTGGCCGATGCGGTCGGCCGTGCGTTGCTGAAAGGGTTTACCGGCACCGGCCGCACGGCAATGCACAACAACCCGGACGAATCGCCTCCGCTGTGAAGCACTGTTTCAAAAGCCGCTTGCGGCTTCGCAGTTTTTCACTAACCGATGCTGCCTATCGCCGACGTACCGTCGGCGGCTAAACTGTTGGTTCGACGTTGATGCGTCGTTTGCGTTTGCTGGGATGGTAATGGACCGAAACCCGGCGCAGGTACTCGACCTCTTGCCAAAGAGCCTCTTCCACCCGGCTGGCGATCCGGTCGCCGTCGGCCACGGTTAGGGTGCCGTCGATGCCGATGGTAACGTTTACCAGCAGATACGGTCCGATGCGGTGTACGTGAATTTCCTCCAGGTGCTCTACACCCGGCACCGACTGGACCAATTGGCGAATCCGGCTGCTTACCAGCTTGCTCGGCAGAATGTCCATCAAATCGGCCGACGACTCGCGGATGATTTCGATACCGGTATAAAGAATCACCAGGGCAACCATAGCGGCGGCGGCCGGATCGACCCAGACGTAACCTGCCCGACTGAACAAAATCCCAATCGTGGCCGTCGAGATGGAAAAAACGTCGTTCCGGTGGTCGCGAGCCATGGCCAGCACAGCGATGCTGCCGGTATGCCGTCCGATACGTTTGGTGTAGACGGTCAAGAGCACCTTCAGCACCACGGTGAACAACGCTACCCAAAGTGTGATCGGTCCCGGCGGCGGTCGAGTCGATCTCACCTGTCAGTAGATCGTAGACGTGTCGTATTGCACCCAGGAAAATCGCTACAGCCGTGGCGATTACGAACGCACCGACGACCACCGCGGCGATGTTTTCCAGTTGGCGATGACCGTATGGATGCTCGCGGTCGGGCGGCTTGCCGGCCATTAGCATGAACACACGCACGATCGCAGAATATACCACGTCGGATGTGGAGTTAATCCCGTCGGCCAACAGCGCAGGGCTGTGTCCGACGATTCCCACAGTGGTTTTCATCACGGCCAGCAGCACGTTTGCCCACAGGCCCAGATTCACCGCCAGCAGGTTTTTCCGGTCGTTCGCGTCGCAGTTCACGGCATCCGTCCGTTCGGTTGATTTTAACGGTTACATATTGTATCATATTATATCCTTGTTGTTTATACATAACTGCACTTTCTGAGAAATGAACTTTGCTACGTGGCCAACGCCATGAGGCTTTTGGCCAGGCCGATGATTTTTCGTGGGAGCAACCATATGTGGGTAATCGTCGATAATTCGTTTCGGAGAATCTGCTGGCGCAGGGC